>CAZPUI010000107.1:0-11832 GCA_964589695.1 uncultured Solibacteraceae bacterium
CCCTGACGCCGGACACCCACACTCTGACCAACCAGGGCCACAGGCTGCTGGTTTTCGGCGGGACCCTCATGGTGCTGGTGGGCTTCGCCTTCAAGGTGGCTGCGGTGCCCTTCCACATGTGGAGTCCCGATGCCTACGAGGGCGCACCCACGCCCATCACGGCCTTCATGTCCATCGCTCCCAAGGCCGCGGCCCTGGCGGCCTTCATCCGGGTCTTTGGCCAGGGTCTCCAGGGACTCCACAGCGAATGGTCCCTGCCCCTGGGCTTCCTGGCCGGGGCCTCCATGGTCTTTGGCAATGTGGCGGCCCTGCGCCAGGAGAGTTTGAAGCGCATGCTGGCCTATTCCAGCATCGCCCACGTGGGCTACCTGCTGCTGGGGGTGCTCGCCCACGACGCCCAGGCGGGGGCCCAGGCCGTGTGGCTCTCCATGCTAACCTACCTGCTCATGCAGACCGGGGCCTTCGCGGTGCTCATCGTGCTCCAGGGCAAGGCGGAGATGGAGCGCATCACCGACTTCCGGGGCCTGGCCAAGCGGGAACCCATCCTGGCCTTTGCCATGCTCGTCTTCCTCCTCAGCCTGGCGGGCATGCCGCCGCTTCTGGGCTTCTTCGGCAAGTTCTACCTCTTCCGGCTGGCCATCGACCAGGGCTTCGTGGGCCTCACGGTCCTGGCCCTCCTCACCAGCGTCGTGGGGGCCTACTACTACCTGGGGGTGGTGAAGGTGATGTACTTCC
Organism: uncultured Solibacteraceae bacterium; assembly: GCA_964589695.1. Taxonomy (GTDB): domain Bacteria; phylum Acidobacteriota; class Holophagae; order Holophagales; family Holophagaceae; genus CAZPUI01. The sequence continues at coordinate 736 of CAZPUI010000107.1, forward strand.
AGGATCCCCCCGAGGGTCAGGGGCGCATTCTGGATACAAGCCTGGGGGTCCTCATCGGGGTGTTCGCGTTGCTGACCCTGGTGGGCACCTTCTTCGGCAAGGAACTCCTGGCCTGGACGGGACTGGTTCGCTGGTTGTAGTTCGAAGGTCTCTGGTCACCATGTTCGTGGATGGGATGAGTCACTTCATCCCTGGGAAATGGCCGTTCGCCCACCTGGGATGGGGGTGGACCTGAACCTTGTGGCAAGTTGGTGCATCCCTCGGGCCTGAAACCCCCAAGACCCTTGACCACCCACTCCAACCCAAGGAGGTCCTGTGACCCTTCGCCCTGCGCATCTGCCTGCCTTGCTGGCGGCTGCCCTTCCCCTTTGCCTCGTGGCCCAGACACCTCCGGCTGCTGCCAAGCCCGGTGCACCTGTGGCTGCGGCACCTGCCACACCTCCCACGCCCCCTGACCCTTCGGGGCTAAAGGCTTTTGCCGATGTCATCAAGGAAGCCAAGGAAACCAAAGGGTTTTTCACGATCCACCAAAAGGACGAAAAGGTCTGGCTGGAAGTGTCTCCCGAGCAGTTGGAGAAACCCTTCCTGTTCTCCTTCAACATCAGCCGGGGCCTCGGCGAGAAGGGTTTCTACGCCGGCATGATGGGAGACAGTCGGCTGGTGACCTTCCGCCGACTGGGTAACACCCTGCAGTTCATCGCCCTGAATCCTGACTTCAAGGCCGGGGGCGACAAGGCCGTGGCCTTTGGCGTCAAGGCCAGCTTCTCTGAAAGCCTCCTGGCCTCGGCCCCCGTGCTCTCCAAGCCCCACGCGGAGCGGAAGAGCTTCCTGGTGGATGCTTCTGCCCTCTTCTTTAGCGATCTTCCTGCCATGGGGCTCCAGCTGGAGCAGGCCTACCGGCAGGGCTACATGCTGGACAAGGGCAATTCCAGTTTCGCCAAGGCCCGTACGACCGAGGACCTGACTTGTTTTGCCGTCAGCGCCCACTTCATGGCCCCCAAGCTCATGATGCCCAATCCCATGACGCCACCGGCCATGGCCCCCTCGATGCCGGGCGTGGCCCCTGATCCCCGGAGCTTCTTCCTGGGCTTCTACTACAACCTGCTGAAGCTGCCGGAACAGCCCATGATGCCCAGGGCCGCCGACGACCGGGTGGGCTACTTTCTCACCACCCAGTACGACTACGGTCAGGTCACGCAGAACGACATCCGGCAGCATGTGATCCACCGTTGGCGCCTGGAGAAGGCTGATCCTTCGACCCCCGTGAGCAAACCCAAACAGCCCGTGGTCTATTGGCTGGACCGGAACATCCCCGAGAAGTACCGTCCCGCGGTGACCGCCGGGATCCTGGAATGGAACAAGGCCTTCGAGAAGGCGGGCATCAAGGACGCCTTGGAAGTGAAGGTGCAACCCGATGATGCTGAATGGGACACCCTGGATGCCAAGCACGCCTCCATCCACTGGCTCACGGGCACGGATGTGGGTTTCGCCATTGGGCCCAGCCACGTGGATCCCCGCACGGGCGAGATCCTGGATGCTGACATCGGCATCGGCGAGGGCATGGTGCGCGGCCAATTCGAGCTCTTCGACGAAACCTTCCCCAAGGCCCCCAGTACCCACCTGCTCTCCGGCAGGGCCGGATTCATGAGCCTGGAGGAGGCCATGCGGGAACGGGCCTTCGGCACCAGCCTGCTGGAAGCCCGGGGCATCTTCGAAGCGGGGAGTCCCGAGGCTGAGCGGTTTACCATGGCGGCCCTGAAGGACTTGGTCACCCACGAGGTGGGTCACACCCTGGGGCTTCGCCACAATTTCAGAGCCAGCACCATCTGGACGGAGGCCCAGTTGAAGGATCCGGCCTTCACCCGGCAGCACGGCCTTGTGGGTTCCGTCATGGAGTACAACGCCCTGAACATCGCCCTGGAAGGGGAGCCCCAGGGTGAGTACCAGCCGAGCACATTGGGGCCCTGGGACTACTGGGTGATCGAATACGGTTACAAGCCCTTCGACGCGGCTGAGGAAAAGGCGGCCCTGGCAAAACTCGCAGGGCGGAGCCATGAAGCCGAACTGGCCTACGGCACCGACGAAGAGAGCGCAGGCCCTGGGGGCGTGGATCCCGAGGTGAACACCTGGGACATGGGACCCGATCCCCTGGCCTACGCCATGAAGCGCATCCGTCTCTCCAAGGAACTTTTGGATCGGCTCCAGAAGCGCAGTTTCAAACCCGGCGAGCCGCACCACCTGCTGCGGCGCCACGTGGGGCGCGCCCTAAGCCAAGTTCGCCTGGCGGCTTCCCTCGCGACCAAGCAGTTCGGTGGCCTGGTGACCCTCCGGGATCACGCCGGAACCGGTCGTCCCAACCTCCAGCCCACCAGCGCGGCTCGTCAGCGGGAGGCCCTGCAGTTGCTGGAGAAGCAGGTCTTCTCCATGGATGCCTTCGCCTTCAAACCCGAATTCATGCGTCGCATGACCGTGGAACGCATCAGCTATGAGACGGGCTTCCAGAACCCTGATTACTCCATCTCGGGTCAGGTCCAGGCACTCCAGCGCACGGCCCTGGGCCGGATCTACGAGCCCGCCACGGCCCAGCGAATCCTGGACGCAGGGGACAAACTGGACAACCCTAAGGCCGCCTTCCGATTGAGCGAACTCTACGATGGCGTGCTGAATGTGGTGTGGGTCGAAGCCCGGTTGGGCAAGGAACCCACCCTCCAGCGGCGGAACCTCCAGCGGGATCATCTGCGAATCTTGGTCAGTCTGGTGCTTCGGGCCGCTCCTGGAACCCCCGAGGATGCCCGCAGCCTGGCTCGGGAAAACCTCAGTGGGCTGGCCAATCAGCTGAAGGGTGCCCAGCAGAAGCCTGGCCTCACCAAGGAAAGCAAGGCCCATTACGCCGAGTCCCTGAGCCAGATCCAGGAAGCCCTGAAGGCGGGTCTGCAGAGGACCGCGTTGTAGGTTTTCCGCGCGGCCTACGCCGTGTGGAAGGGGAGAAGGCCGCGGCACGCCGCGGCCTTCTTCTGTACACCTGAATTCCCCAGATGTTTTGGGGGTGCAACATCAAATCTTGTTTCGTTAATCCTCAAAGAGAGCGCGCTGAAACCAAGCCGGGGATCATGCCATATAGGTTGCGTTGCAACATCCATTGAGCTTCGCGCCCGTGGAGGGGACGCCCTCGCGATTCACTAAACCATCCGATGCAGGAGTTCCACGGGATGCAATATCCTCTTATATCGCTATTGATGGCAGTTGCCCTTCAGGCCCAGATCCTCGCGCCTTCCGAGAAGGAAGTGGCCTTAAAAAGGGCAGCGCAGAAGCTTCTCATCCAAGCCACGAAGGGTCGTGTGGAGGCCCAAACCAGCCTGGGCAAGTGCTATGCCGCGGGTCTTGGGGTCGACCAGAACCCGGAAGAGGCTGTGAAATGGTACCGGATGGCTGCGGTGAAAGGAGACTTCGAGGCCCAGTATCTGCTGGGGCTTGCGTGCGACCGGGGAATGGGCATCCCCCAGGATCACGCCCAGGCTGTCATCTGGTACCGGAAGGCCGCCGAACCCAAGAAATCCTTGTTCGCTTCGGAGCCCAGGCGCCTGAAAGCCGAGGTGCATGCGGCCCTGGGCAACTGTCTGGCCCAGGGCAGGGGCACGGCCCGCAACTGGTCGGAAGCTGCCCGGTGGTATCGGAAGGCCGCGGAGCTGGGACATCCCGTGGCCCAATGCAGCCTGGGGGTGAACTACGAATTCGGGCTGGGTGTTCCCCAGGACTATTTGGAAGCCGTCCACTGGTACCGGTTGTCCGCCCTGCAGGGACATGCCGATGCCCAGTTCTTCCTGGGCAGGTGCTACCAGCAAGGTGTTGGGGTGACCCTGAGCCACCTGGAAGCCTACATGTGGTTCAACCTGGCCACGGCCTTCGGTCATGCCGAAGCGGCCGCCCACCGCGATGCCCTCACCAAGAGCGGCTATCTGGAGCCTCGGGAAATCACCAAGGCCCAATCCAGGGCCAGTCGCCTTCACCGAGAAATCCAGGCCCGGCTGAACACGGACCGTGAGGGTGAGTCATCCGATTCGCGCTGAGCCTACCTTTCGAGGGATGCGGGCCGCTGGGCCGCCGCCAGCCTTGGACTGGACCGAGGGAAGGGTGCGGGTCCATCGCTTTGACTCCTCAGACCTTATGCCAGGGTGCCCCGATCCCATTGCGCCAAAAACCAGGTCACGGCCAACAGGTCGGCGGTGCCTCCGGGACTGAGGCCCCGGGCGGTGAGGTCGCGGTCGAAGGCCTCCATGCGCGCCTGGTAGTCCGGGGCCAGGGCGCCTCCCGCGGCCAACAGGGTCTGGGCCTGGGCGCGCACATGGGCGATGGCCTCCAGGCCCCCGTCGGCGGCCAGGTTGGTGTCCTGGTTGTGGGCCAGCAGGGCGAGCAGGGCCTGGCCCAGGGCCAGGTCCTCGTTCCGGGTGGCCTGCCAGGTGGCTTCGTAGGCGGGCAGGCCGTGGTGTCGGACGGTGCAGAAGCCTGAGGCCGCTTCACCACGGGCCCCCTGCAGGCCGTGGGCGCGGTAGAGCCGTTCTCCGGCGGTGCGGGGCTCGGGGTTGTCGGCCAGTTCTTGGGCCACCAGGGGGGCGCTGATCCAGGCCACCTCGGCACAGAGCCGGTCCCGCACCGGCAGGGTGCCCTTCCAGAGCCGGCCGGTGCAGCCGCAGAGCAGGCCCAGGGCGAAGATGCTGCCCTTGTGGGTGTTGACCCCACCGGTGGCCAGAAACATCTCCCTTTCGCATTCCCGCCCCACGGATCGAAGCGCCGCCAGGAAATCGGGCCCTTCCAGGTGGTGGTAGTCACGCCCGATGCGGAAGAAGACTTCGAACCAGGGGCCGATGGCGCCGACACTGGCCCGGAAGGTGCCCAGGTCCATGTCGGTGTGGGCGCCACAGGAGAGGGCGTCCACCAGGCCGGGCTTCGGGGTCAGCTCGGCCTCCTTCAGGAGGGCCAGGCGGGCCGTTTCCCCCACCCGCTCAGCGTGCGCACAGGCCGTGGGCATGCACCAGCTCCTCGATGGCCCGCTCCAGGTCGGAAAGGGCATGAACCTGGGCCCGGGTGCAGGCATGGGCGGCCTGTCCGCAGACGAGGCAGGCGCGGGGGGGAAGACCCATGCTGCCCCGGGATTTCGGTCCATCTTCCACCACCACATCCAGATCCCAGAGCCGACCCAGGGGATGGGTGTCTTCCAGTTCCACCATCAAACGTTTCAGGGCCTCCGCCGGAGCCTCGATGACCTTCAGGGCCTCGCAGCCCGTGCGGGCCTCCAGGCTCCGCTCGAAGAGGATCCTCCAGCCCCGGCTGGCCAAGGCTGCCTTCAGCACGTGGTGGGCCTCCGCCAGGAGCCACCGGGTGCGTTCCGTGAGCTTCACGGGGCCTGGCTGGACGATGGTCAGGGAGAGGACGGGCCTGCGGAAGGTGGCCAGGGCCTCCCGCTGCAGGGCGGCCCGGACCTCTCGGCGGTGGAGGAGTTCCTCCAGGGTCACGGCCTCGGTCATGGCTTCACTTGTCGCACCACATCCAGGACGCTGCCATCCCGGTAGCGGATGATCCCCACCACCTTGTCCAGGAAGGGGATGGGCTGGGGTTCTCCGGTGATGGACACCGCCCGTTCGTAGAGCTCCTGGAGGGTGCACACAGGCAGACCCGCGGCCCGGAGCCTCGCCTCCACCTCGGGGCGGTTGGGGTTCACCGCAATGCCATGGTCCGTGACCAGGACACCGATGCAGGCCCCGGGGGTCACCAGGGTCGTCACCCGCTTCACCACCGTGGGGATGCGTCCCCGGATGAGGGGGCCCACGACGATGGCCAGGTTGGCCCCCGCCGCCACGTCGCTGTGGCCGCCGGAGGCGCCCATCATCAGGCCATCGGACCCGGTGATGACATTCACGTTGAAGTCCAGGTCCACCTCCAGGGCACTGAGGATCACCACATCCAGCTGGTCGCTGCAGGTGGCCTTGGCACTGGGGCTGGCGTAGGTCAGGGCGGAGACCTCGAAGTGGTGGGGGTTCTCCGCCAGGGAGCGGGCCGCCACAGCGTCGAAACTTTGGGTGTCGATGAGCCGCTCGATGAGACCCTTCTGGAAGAGGTCCACGAGGTCGCCGGTGATGCCCCCCAGGGCGAAACGCGCCGTGATGCCCTTCCGGCGCATCTTGGCTTCCAGGAAGCGGGTGGTGGCCGTGGAACTGCCCCCGGACCCCGTCTGGAGGGAGAAGCCCTGTTCGAAGTAGCCCGAGTGCTCGATGACATCCGCACTGAGTTTGGCGATGAGGAGTTCCCGGGGGTTGGTGGTGGCCCGGGCGGCCCCCACGCTGATCTTGGAAGGATCCCCCACCTGGTCCACCTGGACGATGAAGTCCACTTGGTCCTGCCGGATGCTGGCGGGGCCGTGGGGGAAGGGCACCAGTTCCTCCGTGAGCATCACCACGCACCGGGCGTGTTCCGCATCCACCCGGGCGTAGCCCAGGGCGCCGCAGCGGGACTTGCCGCTCACCCCATTGGCATTGCCGTATTCGTCACAGACCGAGACCCCCAGGAAGGCCACGTCCAGCTTCAGCTCACCGCTCTGGATCAAGTGGGCGCGTCCCCCGTGGCTGTGGATGTGGATGGGATGCTCCATGAGGCCGTTGGAGATGGCCACCGCCAGCTTGCCCCGCATGCCCGAGGTGTAGATGCGGGTGATCACCCCCAGCTTGATGGGCTCCACCAGGGGGGCGTTGCAGCCCATGAGGGAGGAACTGGCCAGGGTGAGGTTCCGGAACCCCATGCGGGCGAGGGTCTCCACCACCAGGTTGATGGTCTTGTCGCCCTCCCGGAAGGCATGGTGGAAGGAAATGGTCATGCCATCCTTCAGGCCCGAGCGACGGATGGCCTCTTCCAGTGAATCCACCACCTTGCGGCGGCGTTTGGCTTCGGGGTCCCGGAGGTGGGGGGTCGTTTGGGTGTAATCCTGAAAGCGGGGAAGGCCCTGAAGGCAAGGCTCGTCGAGGGGGAGGGTGCGCAGGTTGGGGTGCATGGTGCTCTCCCTTCAGACCCGAACGCCGGAAGCCCGGACGCCGGAAGCCCGGACGCCGGCAGCCCGGACGCCGGAAAGCTGGGCCAGGTGCAGGATCCGCTTCGCATTCCGGATGACAGGGGCGTCCACCATCCGGCCATTGAGGCTCACGACCCCCAGGCCCTCGGCCTCGGCCTTCTCCGCCGCCGCCACCACCCGTTCGGCCTGTTCCACCTCCACGGGGGTTGGGGCATAGGCCTGGTGGAGCAGCTCGATCTGGCGGGGATTGATGAGCGACTTGCCATCGAAGCCCAGGCGCCGGCACACGTCCACCTCCCGCAGGAAGCCTTCGTCGTCGTTGACATCGCCGAAGACCACATCGAAGGCCCTGAGCCCCGCAGCCCGGGCGGCGTGGAGCACGGCACAGCGGGCGTAGAAGAGCTCGCTGCCATCCCCACGCTGGGTGCCCATGTCCATCACGTAGTCGAAGCCGGCCAGGGCGATGCTGTCGAGGCGAGGGCTGGAGGTGGCGATGGCCACGGCATTCACGACCCCCGAGGCGGATTCAATGGCCGCCATGAGCCGGGTGGAGCCCAGTTCACGGCCACATTCCCGCTCGATCCTCGCCACCTGGGCCTCCAGCTCCGCCACGTCGCCGGGGGTGTCGGTCTTGGGCAGCCGAATGGTCCGGGCCCCGCCGCGCACGGCGGCTTCCAGGTCCTCCAGGCCGAAGGGCGTGTGGAGGGGATTGATGCGCACGACGGTCTCCATGGTCCGGTACAGGGGGTGCTGCAGGGCCTGGTAGACCAGGAGCCGGGCCGAATCCTTCTCCCGGAGGGCCACGGCGTCCTCCAGGTCGAAGAGGATCAGGTCGGGCTTGAAGACGAAGGCCGTGCTGAGCATGGCTGCGTTGGAACCGGGCATGAAGAGCAGGCTGCGGCTGAGCTTGGCCATCACAGGGACCTCCAGTCGACGCGGTGGCCGGGACACCCCCGCAGTACGGCGGCCTGGACCCTTGCCCGGATGGTGCAGTCCAGGGCCCCCTTGTCCTGGAGGACCACCTGGCCTTCGGTGACCCCGAGGCGGGCCAGGGTTTCCTCCGCCACCTTGCGGATCTGGGCGCCGAACTGGCTCATGACCTCGCTGGTGAGGACCACCTCCAGGCCCTCCCCCGGGCGGGGGGAGACCCGCACCAGAAGGTCGTTGGACTCCAGCGATCCCGCCATGGCTTCGATTTCGATGTGCATGGACACCTCACAGCGCGGCATCCTGCCGCAACCAAAAAGCGGGTTAACCACGGAGATCACCGAGATGCCACGCATGCGTGGCATGAGAAGGGCACGGAGAAAGAAACCATGGCTTGAGGGTTCCGGCTTCCTGGCCTGGTGACCGCAGGGGCGGAGCCGGGGAGCGCACAGGCGTTCTCAAAGGCTCCGCCCCTGCTGGAACGCGCGCGGGCAGGCCGGGAAGCCTTGGGGCGGGCTTGTCATGACAAGTCATCGCGTCCTGTGCTGGGCAGGGGAACTCTCTGGCGCCTGCCATGATGTCTCCGTGCATGCTCCGTGCCCTCCGTATTCTCCGTGTTTAAATTCTTGAAAAGGTGGATGTTGTCATGGTTTTTGGGCGCGCACACCACGAAGAAGAAAACCAACACTCAGGCCAACACAGCCGCTCCGGGGGCATACTTGGCCGCCAGCAGATCGTAGGTGGTGCGGGGCACCAGGGGGCGGAGACCCTCGAGATCGCCCCGGACCAGGCGGCGACGCACCTCCGACGCGGAGATCACCAGACCATCCACGGCATGGCGCTCCAGCTCCACCACCTGGATCGCAGGGGCCTCAACATGGGAGCCTTCGAGCCAGTGACGCATCTCTTCGTTGTATTTCCGGGTCACGGGGCAGAAGGGCTCGGAGCCCACGTAGCGATGGGTGATGCCCAGGGCTGGGGCGATGAACCGCCGAAACAGCAGGAGGTCGAGGCCCGTGCCTCCGGTTTCCACATCCCCTTGTTCCTTGATGAAGTAGGTGGGGAAGGTGGCCTTGGAGACCATGTAGACCGAACCCGGGTGGACCTTCACGTTCGGAAGGTCCGCCAGGCCCTGGCGCACCAGGGCGAGGCGGTCCTTGTAGGGGAAGAAGGAAGCGTCCTCGGCCACCACGAACACATGGAGCACGTCGCAGTCCCCGGCGGCCGACGCCACCAGGTGCCGGTGGCCCAGGGTGAAGGGGTTGGCGTTGAGCACGATGCCCCCGACCCGACGCCCGGCCCGCCGGAAGACCTCCAGGCGTCGGGCATAGGCGGAGGCGCCCACGGGGGTGTTTTCCATCAAGCAGGCGATGCCTGGGACTTCCACCAGGGCATGGAAGCCGCAGCCTTCGAAGATCTCGCGGTTCTCGGGCTTGGTGTACAGGAACAGATGACCCTGGCCCCGCTCCAGGGCGAGGTAGGCCATCTCCTGCAGGAGGGCCAAGGCCAGGTTCTCCCCCTGCAGGAGCTTGCAGATGGCCACGCACTTCACGACGTTGGCTTCCAGGCCCGCACAGGCCACCAGGCGGCCCTGGATCCGGCAGGTGAGGAACACCTGGATCCCCGGTTCGCAGGCCAGCCCACAGGACGCCAGCAGGGCCCGGATCTCCCCCATGGCCCGAGGATCCTCGGTAGGGTCCACCGTCAGGAATTGGCGTTCATCGTTCATGAAATACCCAAGAGTTCACGAAAAGAAAGGCGCTTAACACGGAGAACACCGAGAGCACGGGGGAACACGGAGAGTAGGTTGGTTGTTGGGCAGTACAAGGTTTTTTGCATTTCTCCGTGCTCTTTTCTCCGTGTTCCCATGCAACGCATGCGTTGCATCTCCGTGTTGGATCTTGTTAGGCCATCACCGCCATGGAGACTTCCAGGCGCTGGGCCACCTTGGCCATGAAGCCCTCGGTGGTCTCGAAGCCGGCCACGGGGGTGGTAAGGAGGTTCACCAGGTCCTTGGTGACGATGCCGGCCTCGATGCAATCAATGACGGCCTTCTCCAGGGCATCGGCGAAGGCCACGACTTCCGGTGTGCCATCCAGTTCGCCGCGCTTCCGCAGGGCACCGGACCAGGCGAAGATCGAGGCCACGGAATTGGTGCTGGTGGGGTTGCCCTTGAGGTGCTCGTAGTAGTGGCGACGCACGGTCCCGTGGGCGGCTTCGTACTCGAACTTGCCGTCGGGGGACACCAGCACGGAGGTCATCATGCCCAGGCTGCCGAAGCCCGAGGCCACCATGTCCGACATGACATCACCGTCATAGTTCATGCAGGCCCAGAGGATGCCACCGGGGTGCTTCATGACCTGGGCCACCACATCGTCGATGAGGAAGTAGCGGTAGTCGACACCCGCAGCAGCCAAGGCGGCCTTCTGGGCCTCCACTTCGGCGCCGAAGAGATCCTTGAAACGGGCGTGGTACTTCTTGCTGATGGTGTCCTTGGCGCCGAACCAGAGATCCACCTTTTCGGAGATGGCGTAGGTGATGCAGGCCTTGGCGAAGCTCTTGATGGAGGCTTCCGTGTTGTGCATACCCATGAGCACGCCGGGGCCCTTGAAGTCCTGGACGGTCATGCGCACGGGCTCGCCAACCGTGGGGGTGTAGATCAGCTCGGCCTTGCCGGCGCCGGGCACCACGAAGTCCACGGCCTTGTAGATATCGCCGTAGGCGTGACGACCAATGCTGATGGGCTTCACCCAGGAGCGTACGGCAGGCTGGATGTTCTTGACGATGATGGGTTTGCGGAAGACCGTGCCATCCAGGATGCTGCGGATCGTGCCATTGGGGGAGGGCCAGGCCTTCTTGAGCTTGTACTCCTCGATGCGCTCCTGGTCCGGGGTGATGGTGGCGCACTTCACGCCCACACCGAATTCCTTGATGGCCTCGGCGGCCTCCACCGTGATCTTGTACTCCGTCTCGTCCCGCCTTACCACGCCCAGGTCGTAGTAGCGCAGGTCCACATCCAGGTAGGGCTGGATCAAGTTCTCCTTGATCTTCGCCCAGATGATGCGGGTCACTTCACCGCATACCATCTCACCGATGGGGCAGTTCCCGCGGGG
>CAZPUI010000108.1:0-11769 GCA_964589695.1 uncultured Solibacteraceae bacterium
GGCGTCGCCCATCTCTTGGGTGCCGACCTTCTTGATGCCATCGGTCTTGCCGCCCGTGAGGCCTGGGCCACTGACGAGCGCGCCTTCCAGGGCCCACGTTTCCTTGTTGGTGACCGTCACCTCGACGGGGGCGAAGGGCGCGGCCTGGAGGTCCAGGACGGTGGCACCGTTGGGTACCAGGTTCACCTCTCCGAAATCAAGAACCGGACCATTGGGGATCAGCAGTTTCACGGAGGCAGGTAGGTCCGGATCTCCCAGGACCAGCTCGCCCCCGAGGGGGCTCATGACCCCATCCACGCCCACAGGAACCAGTACGCCGCGGATGGACGCCTGGACACCCCGGGGGAATTCGAGACCCACGATGCTCCGCCTGAAACGTCCCGTGATGCGGGTCTGGGGCAGGGCCTTGAGGGTCACGCGGGAGGTGCCGCCGGCGGTGACACTGCCCTGGGCCTCCACCCAGAGGCCGTCCAGGTTCGCCTTGGCCTTGTACGCACCTTCCACCACACCGTCGAAGGTAGCCAGGCCTGTGCCCAGACTATTGGTCCGGAGCACGGTCCCACCCCAACCGGCGGTGGTCAGTTCCACGGACTTGCCCACCAGGGGCTTGTCCGTTCCGTCCACCACCCGCACTTCCACGATCCCAGTGCCAAGGAGCTTCAGCTCCAGGGAGGCCGAACCATTGTCCGTCGCCAACGCCGCGGAACCCATGGCCCACTCGGGATGGCCCGTGGGGTTGGCCCGCAGGGTGTGGGTTCCCAGGACGATGCCCGGAAGCTGGAAGGAACCGTCGGCCTTGGTGTGGCCCAGGATGGACGTGGAGCCATTCAGGTATAGGGCGACATTGCCCGCGGGCGCTCCGGCCGCCGTTCGCACCAGGCCCTGCAGGGTGCCTTGGTCCGGCGCCACCAGGGTCACGGGGAGCTCCTGGCCCGGCTGGGTCAGGGTCACGCTGGGGTTGGGCTGGGTGGCGCCGAAACCCTGCAGCTCAAAGGCGATGGGTCGGTTCAGCCAGATCTGGGAGAAAAGGTAACTGCCACCGCCCTGGAGCTAACCTTCCCAGGTCGGGGAACCCTGGGCCTTGGCCAGGATACGGGTGCCCTGCAGGAGGCGACCCGACTGGGTCCGAACCGTCGTGCGGAGGCTGCCGTATTCCAGAGCGAAAAGGTCGACATCAAAGGTGGTCTCGCCTTGAACCACTTGTAGCTCTGGGCTCTCCAGCACCGGCTGATTGGCCAATCCGGAAACCCGCACGATCACGGGCCCCGTGACAACCCCTGGGACATCCCCCTGCCCTGCGGTCATGGGCGCGGACCATGTGCCCCCGCCCGCTCGGCGGGACACCACATCGATGCGTCCATTCCCCTGGAAGACCGTGCCATCCCCCTTCAGGACCCGAACATGGAGGGTCCGGGTGGGCATGGCGTAGAGATCGAAGGTCTGGGTCTCGGTGGTGGCATTCAGGGTGAGCGAACTCTGGGCCACGAGGCCCTGGAGGTCGTAGCCATTGATCCGGTAGAGCACCCCAGGCACGAGGTAATTCATGCGGAACCGGGGGTGCCCTTCACTGGTGGCGAAGCGGCGCACTTCCTGACCCGTGGTGGCGTCGTTGAGCCTGACCACCATGCTCTTGTGGGCCTCGTAGGCCATCCCCGTGGTGTCTTTGAGCCACTCCAGGGTCCGCCCTTCCAGGGAGGGGCGGGGTTCGAGGGTCAGGTCCAAGGTCAACTCGCCTTCCGCGGGTATCTGGAACATCTGGCTGCCGGCGGAGGTGATGCCATCCTCCATGAGCGCGGTCAAGGTCAGGGTGGGGCCCGCGGGCAGATCCCGAAGGCGGTAGACGCCATCGCTTTCCACTGTCATCCGGTTCTGGTAGCCCTGGGGCCCCGTGACCAGGACATCCACCTCGCCGATGGGACGCAGGGGATCCTGGACCTTGCCCTTGAGGACACCTGCACTGCTCAGGCTGAAGCTGGCATCCACCAGGGCATCCGCCTGGCTCAGCACCACGGTGCGGCTCCCAGAACGATTCCGGCCTTCCAAACTGGCGCTTACGCGATAGGTACCCAAGGGCAGGTCTTCCGCGTGGAAGCGGCCTTCGGCATCCGTGCCGAGGGTCCTGCCGCCGTAGCCCCCGGGGGTGGTGAGTGCCACGGCATTGAAAGGAACGGCGACGCCCTGGGCATCCCGCAGCAGGCCCTGGAGCCGCCCCGTGGAGCCCAACACCATGCTCAGGCTGGCGGTGCTTCCTTCCTGCTCGACCTGGACATCCCCGTAGACGGAAAGGCCCGTGACGCGGTCTCGACCATAGGCGTTGTGCCAGCCCTGGAGCTGGTCCTTGAAGCGCACCTTGCCCTGGAGGTCCGTGGGGAAGGCACCGTATTGGCCGTCCGAAGGGCTGAGGGTGATGTTGCCAAGGGTCACAGGCGCACCCTTGTCGTCTTTGAGCTCGACTTCCACATCCCCACGGGCCAGGGCCTTGAGCTGGACGTACTGGGTATCGTTCCCCTCGACCGTCAGCACGGCATCCCGCTGGCCCCGATACCGGCCAAGGGTGTCAGCCAGGTGGATCCGGAAGCGGCCCGCCATCATATCCGGCAGCAGGACCTTGTGGTCCGCACGCACGGCCACGGTGCGGCCATTGTCACTGCGCAACCGCCAGCCTTCCATGCTCCCTGAGAATCCAGGAGGAGGGATCACGGTGACATTCAGGGTTCGAAGGGCGGCCAGACGCACATCCACGGAAATGGGTCCCTGGTTGTTGGACCGGGTGAAGCGTGCGGATCCCGTGGCCAAGGTCACGGGGTCCGTCGCTTCCACGCTCCAATCGCCGGGGGGCAACGTGAAACTCGCCTTGCCATCCGCTTTGGTGGTGGCTTCCGCCTGCACAATGTTGGCGGGCCCTCCCAGGTAGCGGAGGAGCACGGTGGCCCGGGAGATGGAAGTACCTTCCTGGGTGACGCTGACGTCCACCGCGCCCTTGTCCAGGCACAGGATCTCCGTGACCGCCTCACCGTTCTCGGGAATGAGCACGGTGACCTTGCCCACCTGGCGGCTGTAGGGATCAAAGGCTTCCAGGGTGGCCAGGCCCGCGGGCAGGCCCTGGAAGCGGAAGCGTCCTTTCACATTGTCCACCGGCGTGTGGGACACCCCATACCAGCGACCATATAGATAGATATCCACGCGCCCAGAATTGACAGGACTCCCGTCTGCGCCCTTCAGGAGGCCGATCACACCACCCGTGGGTTGAAGGCGGACCACCACTTCGGCGTTGCCTCCCCCCTGGGGCATCTCCACCGAAGCCGAGCCCCGGAGGGCCCCCGCCTTCAGTTCGAGGGTCACATGGCCTTCCCAGAGGCCCTCGAAGGGCAGCACCCCCTTGTTGGTGGCATCCGCCGTTCCCACCATCGGGGGGAAGTAGACTGACCCAATCGCCTCCAGACGGTTGTGGCGCAGGGTCACATTGCCAGATTCCAGGGGAAGCCCCTGGGCATCCTGGAGTCGCACCGTCAGGGTGCCCTTGCCCAAGAGCCGCACGGTGCGGAACCGGTTGATCTCCTCCTCCAGGGTCACTTCCTCGATGGCCCTTTTCCCCCACTCGGGGTGGGAAGTCAGGCCCTCCGCCGTGGGGTCCTCCACCACCATGGAATATTTCCCAGCGGGGATCACTTTGTCGAACTTGTAGCTGCCATCGGCGCCCGTATGAACCATCACGCCCTCGGTGCCCAGGGAGCCGCCAACCACCGAAACCCGCACCCCCTTGCCCACCCTGGTGACACCATCGGGCCGGTAGATACGGCCTTCGAGGGCCCCGGCAAAGGTGGACACCAGCGTGATGTTCCGCTGCTTGGTCTCGGCGGGTCCATCAAAGTACCCGTTCACCTGCGCCCGGGTGGGGAAGAGATCATTCCAGGCCACCAGGCGGTAGGGGCCATTGGGCAGGGGCTCGAGGGTCCGATAGGCTCCATCCAGTCCACTCTTGCCGCGGTCCACCAGAACTTCCATGGGCGTGCCGAAAAGCGAGTTCCCTCCATCTTCGTCGCCGCTGGAGATGTTCGGCAGGTAGCCGTACACCTGCCAGGAGGCCATGGCCCCCACACCATCGGGCTGGAGCGTCTTGCCCCACAGCACATTCGCCCCAGGGAAGGGCATAACCACATCCAGGGTCACCCCCTCTTCTGCCTTGCCCTGGACCGTGCGGGTTTCCGCAACTTTCGTATCGTAGGAGAGGAACACCACCCGAGATCCCTCGGTCAGGGAAAGGCCGGGGAGTTTATAGAATCCTTTGGCATCCGTCTGGGTGAGGCGGTTCTTGCTCGGACGGGGCCATACAGGAGGAACCACCACATAGGTCCCGGCTGCGGGCTGACCGTTGGGATAGGTCACCCGCCCCTGGAGCCAGCTGCGGGCGGGCAAGGTGACCCTGAGCGTGTTCGGTCCTTCGGCCGTGGGCACCAGGGCGCTGCTCTGGGTCCCGGACTGCGGCCAGTCCACATGGGTGATGGTGACGGAGTAGGGCTTCCCTATGGGTGCGGGGAGCGTCACCTGACCCAGGCTGTCCGTATGGCCCGCAGGGTAAATACTCTGCTGTTGATCCCAATACACCGTGGCCTTGGCCACGGGGTCCCCATTGGAGTCCACCACGGTGGTGGTCACCGTGGTCTTCCGGAGATCCCCTTCGGGGTAGCGCAGGGTCACCTGGACCGTGGCGCCGGCGGTGGCTTCATAGCCGAACCAAACCGGGTGGAAGCCGTCCCGCCCAGGGGTCTTCACGGAGAGGTCCCCTGCGGGCACCCGGGTGAAGGTGACCGAACCTTCGGCATCCGTGTCCAGGGCATAGGGATAGATGAAGTTGACCTGGTTGCCGCTGCGCAGAAGCCCCGCGGGGATGCCCAGGTACACGGGTTGACCCACCCGCGGGGAGCCGTCGGGGTTCAGCACCTTGGCCTTGAGGGTCAGGGTGGCCCCCTCCAGTTTGATGTCCTGCTGCACCTTGTCGCCATCCCGGGCGATCACGCCGCTGCGGGCGGCGCCCAGGAGCCCGTGGAGGACCCGCAGGCTGAAGACACCGGTCTTGAGCCCCTTGATGGCATACTTCCCATCCTTGTCGGTCTGGGCCGAAGCCTGCATGACACCGCTGGTGGACCCCATGAGGCCTGGGGTGACCTGTTCCTGGTTGGCTTCAACGGTGGCACCTTCCAGGGGGCGACCGGCGCCATCCGTGATGGTGCCAAAGACATCCCCTTTGCCCTCCAGCACCAGGTCCATTTCGATGGTCGTGTTGGGACCCAGCACCGTGGCCTGCCCCCAGGCCTGGCCGAGGGGGGTTGTGGCGATGATGAAGAGAGGACCCAGGGCCGTCTTGGTGGGTTCGGGGGCAAAGTCGATTTCGTAGTCCCCATCTTGGCCGATGGGCATGGCATTCGTGATGAGGGCGTAGTAGTCCGCTTCCATATCAAGGAAGGTGTAGCCGGTCTGGAGATCGACACCGCCCTCGACCATGCTGGTGAAGTAGTAATAGGAATACGTGCAACCCAGGCCTGAGATCGTCTCGCCCGTGGCCTTGCGAACCTTCCCTTTCACCTTGGCACCACCGGGCACCGTGCTGCAGGCGATGGGCCACCTGCGGGGCTCGCCAAGGGATTGACCGGCGATGGAGGTCCAGCGGTCATCAGACCCATCGGAAAGGGTGAGGGTCCTTGTTTCATTGGGGCCCACAGGCTTTTCCAGGTAGATGGAAACGATGCGGGGCGTCATTTGAACCACCGCGGGAGGCGCCTCGGGCTTGGTCCCGTCCTTGGGATTCGGGGCCATTACCTTGCGCCACAGCGTGTTCCCCTGCACAGAGACCACGGTATTTCCACGGGTGTAACCCGCGTCTCCCGAGGGTAGGGCCAGAGGGGTGTTGGCCTTGTTGAAGAGCACCAGGACCTGGGTGCCATAGGGTGACGCCGAGGGGTCCAGCCCCAGGTCGTAGCGATGCACCGCCAGGACCCTGAAGGGTTCCTCCAGAACGTCCAGGGTGGTGTTGGGCAGGGCCTGGCCTCCCGAGTCCAGCCGGACCGAAGGGCCCCTGCCCTCCCCGAGGTTCAAGAAGGCCGTGGCCCCCCGGGGAATCCGGACCAGGTATTGGTTCAGGGTGGGGGGGACCCCGGCGGCCGCCTGGGCCGCGAGGCACTGGAGCGTGACTTCAAGGTCCGAGGTGCCCTCGTTCCGGGCCCAGAGCGTGACGCTCCCGTGCCCTTGGGGAACCTGGATCAACTGGGAATGGCCCTGGACGGCCAAGGCGGCCCCTGCGGGTCCCAGCAGGGGCAGCACCCCGCCCCCCACCAACTGGGCACCATCCTCGCAGCGGGCTCCCACCACCAGGCCTGGGGCCGTGGTGTCGAACAGGGCCAGGGCGGAGCCGCCCTGGGCCATGACGGCGGGGGCCAGCTCCTGCAGGGCGTCCTGGGCGGTGCCCGGCGCGCTCCACTCCTGCAGCAGTCGAAGGAAGGCCGATCGGAGTTGGTGCCCCGCTTCGGTGGTGCGCATGAGCTGGTCGAAACCCCCATCCGAATTCCGCGTGAAGGCGGCCCAAAGGTCGAGCAGGACCCGGTTCCGGGCCACACCCATCCTGAGGAAGAGACCGGCCTCATTGAGGCTCGCGGCCAGCCTGGAGGTGATGGTGGCCGTATCGATGGGGAGCACCCCCGGGGGCAGGGCGGATTTGCTGGTGGCGATGCTATGGGCCTGGCCAAGGACCCTGAGGATGGCCTCCCGTAGATACTCGGGCAGAGAGGACAGGGTCTGGGGCAGCACCAAGGTGTCGGGACTCAGGCGGATGGAGCGCTCGCCCAGGGCCATGCCCAGACTGAAGCCGCCCGTAAGGCCCTCCAGGGCCTGGTAGGTCCCCACCACCTCGCCGTTGCGCATGGCCTTCAAACGCCAGGTGAAGACCACCTCGCCATGGGGCGGGATCTCCTTCACATTCCGGCTGGCGGTTTCCTTCTCATCAGCCAATGTGACTCCGGCCAGCCGGGCCATGTCCAGGTTGATGGACACATCCAAGGCGGGCTTGTCGGAGGTATTGGTCAGCCGAGCCTCGAGGGTGTAGACCTCGTTCCTGCGCACCACCTCGGGATGCACCAGCAGCAGGTTGAAGGTGGGGTTCTGGACCATCACCTTGCCCCGGGCCATGCCCTGGATGGGGATGGGTCCCGTGAGCAGGCCCCCGGAGAACTCGCCCTGGATTCGGAACTGCAGCAGGTGGCACCCCTCACGGTCGCCCTTCACCAGCCACTGGGCGGAGCCCGACTGGCCGGCTTTCACCACCGTTTCCGCTTCACTGGGCTTGCCCAGGGCATCATGGCCATAAATTGGTTTGATGGTGGCAGCGGTCACGCCCTCCCCCGACACGAGCTTCAGGGGATCGTCATCGGTGCCACGACTGCCATCGGCCCCCGGAGGAAGCAGAGCCTCCGCCTTGAGTCCACGAACCACGTAGGGAGCCCCCTCCTGGAGCACATTCAACACCAGGAGGTTCACCTTGAAGAAATTCTTGAGGAACTTGATGCTTACGGGGATCACCACCACGCTCTTGAAGCTTTGTTCGAGGAGTGGACGAACCTCGGGCCTGGAGAGCGTGAAGGTGGGCTCGGGTAGGATGTCCACCACATGGACACCCAGGTCGGGCACGGCCACATCGGCCTCGAAGGCGTCCTTCAGTTCGAGACGACCCACGATGGAGCCATCGCCTCGGGGGTTCAGGAGGCCGTTGTGTACAGGGCGGGCGATGGGGATGGTCAGGTTCACGGATCGGCTGCCCATGACCAGGGCAATCTTGAATTTCTTGGCCTCGTAGGCCCCAGCCCCCAGCTGAATGCCCGCCTGGCGCATCTCTTCCATGCTGGTGATGGGTGTGGCGGTCACTGAGGAGACGAGGAGCTCGCCCAGGCAGGTGATGGAAAGGGAACCCGCTTCCACCAAGGTCCGCCCCTGGTGGACCAGCTTGACATTGGAGACCGCATAGCCGTCCCCCGCCTGGGAAAGCCCCTGGATGGAAAGACCAGTCTCCAGCGTGCCTCTCACGGTCGCTGGGGTCAGCCCCGGACCCGACAGCACGCCTTCCAACATGGCACCTGCGGGCACAAACTGGGCGCGTTCGGCGGGGGTGGTTTCCCGGTTGCCCAGCTTGAGGGTGGGCTTGACCACGAAGGGTGTGGACACGGGCACATCGGCATGGGTGGCGGGGAGCTCCAGGCGCAGGCCCACGAGTCGGACTTCCCCGGAGGCAAGCATGCCCGGTCGGGGTGCCGCGGCGGACCGGCCAGGGGTGGCCCCCACGAGGTGGCGATCCGGGGGCTTGGGCCCATCCAGGCGCAGCTTGTCCTTGGCGTGGCCAGGCAGCGCCACGGCCAGGCCCATGAGGGTGATCAGACTCAGCCCACGGAAGAACAACGGCTTGGCCATGAAAGACGCTCCTGTTCCAGGACTCACTTGCGGGGGCTGAGGGAATTCACGTGCGGGGGGCAAACACATACGGATCATGTATTCGGGGTTGTTTTTTTCTTATGCCTGCATGAATTTCATTGGTATTCGTGCGCAGCGCCGGGTATCAAGGGCCGACCTCAGCCCAGAGGTTCCATGCTGGCAAATGGCGTAAGGCGATAGCCTGATGTAAGCATAAAGCCTGTGGTTCCACGACATCAGGGCGCAGCACCATCCGGATCTACCACTTGAAGCCAAGTCCGCGGAGGGGGAGCCTACACCAACATTGGCTGGAAACGTATTGATCAATCCTCAGCTTCTCATGCAAACCAGGGAGAAAAAAAGGGGACGCCTGGGTGCAAAACCTTGAATCGCTTCGCATTCGTCTCGCTCGAACCTGATTCCGTGAGACAA
Source organism: uncultured Solibacteraceae bacterium (assembly GCA_964589695.1). Lineage (GTDB taxonomy): Bacteria > Acidobacteriota > Holophagae > Holophagales > Holophagaceae > CAZPUI01. The sequence goes on from CAZPUI010000108.1 coordinate 8,884, forward strand.
AGCCAAGAGAAAGATGATATTTCAGGCAGGCTCATCGCTCGAGGGCACGATCTAAGCATTTGGCCACCATTATTTAAGTGGCCGAGACGATCCTTAGGCAGCCCCGCAAGGGCCCATATCCACCTCGTATTACGATACTCACATTTTACATCTCTGTGACGCCGTTCCGTAGGGTGGCGGGCGGCCAGGGCCCTTGTATGTGCCTCGTAATGCGTTGCACACACCTGAATCAGACGTGTCTAAACAATTCCTTGACGACGGTCATAAGCGGAGGACTGCTTCTTCGGAGACCTTGATGCAGGGCCCCTGCCTCTTCCCGCTTGTCCTGACCGTCCTACCGTTCCTTTCCCTCCGGGGTCAGGAAGCCCGTCCCCTGCCGGACCTGGGGCAGGTCCTGGCGCGGGCTCGGGCCAACCAAGCCCGGATGATGGAGCTCAAGGACAATCTCATATGCATCCTGGAAACAAGCCATTCGGACCTGGACCCGGAGGGAAACCCCACATCGACCCGCACGAGCAGGCAGGAACAGGTGCGGGTCCAGGGCCACAGCTTCCTGCGCACCCTCGCGCGGATCCCCCAGACTGAACGCACCACCCACCAGGGCCGGGATGTGACCAGGTCCTTCCACCGCGAGGAACGGATCATCTACCGTGACTACCGACCTTTCGAAATCGGCGCGATCAATGGCGAGCCCATGCCGCGGAAGTAGGTCCTTCGAGGCATGCGTCCCGGACATTGCAGGTCACCCACGGTGGGACTCATCTTCATCGAGGGAATCCCGGTGTTCGTCGAGTTCAAATCGCGGGTCATCGGGACTGAAAGCCGCGCATTTATTTCAAAGGTAGGGTGGAGTCACCGTTCGTCCCCATGGGTCCAGACCTCGGCCGTGTTAACCCCATCGAGGCCCCGCGCCATGCGTTCAATCCTGCGTCAGCGCAGCCGTTCGGGCCACCGAGCATGCGTGGCAGATGGATTTCCACCGCCTTAAGCATTCTTAATGGTTCCACAGCGAAATTTTGGGAATAATCGTAGGCCCCTGTATCGAAATATCCCTGAGCCTCAAGAGACGATACAAAACTTCGTAACAGATTTGTAACTTCATTCCACTTGTCTTGACGAACACCGAAACCTTCGACACCGTGAAAGGCGCTTTTCCATTAATCACCGTGCCTGATGCCGTGCCCATGGGCGCTTTGATGTTGTTTGTCGCAATTTAAGCTCATCTCGAGGTGGTGTGATGTTCAAACGATCGGTCGAAGAATTGATGGACCGCGGGCTCCTCCAAGGGCTCCTGGCACGGCTGGTCCTCGCACTGGTTCTGCTGGCGCCCACCGCCCTGCGCGCCCAGGTGACGGTCAAGGTCAACCCATCGACCCTCACCCTCACCACCTCCCACTCCGCCACCTTCACGGCCACGGTGACGGGAACCGGCAACACCGGAGTCTATTGGTCCGTACGGACCAGTGGGGGTGGCACCATCACCTCCGGAGGGGTGTACAAGGCTCCCAGTTACGTGGGAACCTACCGCGTGCGGGCCACCAGCAAGGCCAAGACCAGCGTCTACGCCGAGGCCACGGTCACCGTGGTGGCGCCGCCCAAGGCCACCATCACCGCAGCCAGCAGTGTCACCGCCGGAACCCCAGGCCTGACGGCCTCCGTACCCTCCGTGTCGGGCTCCACCTACGCCTGGACCCTGAGTGGGGGAACGATCACCTCCTCCCCCGGGGGAAGCGCCATCACCTACACGGCGGGCAGTGGTGGAACCCAGACCCTGCAGTGCGTGGTGACGAATGCGGCAGGCACCAACGCCACGGGAACCAAGGTTCAGACCCTGGTGCCAGCCCCCTTCATCACAGGTTTAACGGCCGCGAAGCCCGTCCTGACCCTGGGCAAATCCACGACCCTCACCCCGGTCTTCAGTGGTGGCACGGGTTCCCTTTCCGGCGTGGGCACGGTCTCCAGCGGCACGGCCTACACCGTGTCTCCCACCAGCCGCACTACCTTTACCCTCACGGTGACCAATGCCCTGGGTGCCTTGGCGACGGCCAATGTGACGGTGGACGTGGTGGCCAGTCCCAGCATCAGCGGGTTCACGGCCTCCAAGGGAAGCGTGACGGCCGGACAGGCCACCACCCTCACTTCAACCTTCACCAACGGTACGGGTGTGGTGTCGGGTTTGGGCCCCGTGACCTCCGGAACGCCTGTCTCCACGGGCATCCTTGGCACCACCACCAGCTACACCTTGGTGGTGACCAATGCCGCCGGGGATTCGGTGAATGCCAGCCTGACCGTGACCGTGATACCGGCTCCCGCCATCTCCAGCTTCACCGCGGCCAAGAGCCCCTTGACGGCGGGCAAGGGCACCAGCCTCACGGCCCTCTTCAGCGGAGGAACGGGAACCGTGTCCGGGCTTGCCATCCAGTCCGGTGTCCCCCTGCCCACAGGCAACCTCAGCACCACGACCCTTTACACCCTGACTGTGACCAATGCCCTGGGGGAAAGCGTGACCCAGTCCCTCACGGTGACCGTCGTGCCTGCCCCCACGATCACGGCCTTAACGGCAGCCAAGAACCCCCTCACCGAGGGCAAGGCCACCTCCCTCACCGCCACCTTCACGGGGGGCACGGGGAGCATCGCCGGGCTGGGGGAGGTCACCAGCGGCACGGCCATCGCCACGGGCAACCTCAGTGCCTCCACGGATTTCGTCCTGACGGTGACCAATGCAGCCGGGGACACCAGCACCCAGACCCTGAATGTCGCCGTGGTGCCTGCTCCCGCCATTTCCGCCTTCACCGCCGAGAAGAGCCCCCTCACGGCGGGCAAGGCCACCACCCTCACCGCCACCTTCACGGGGGGCAGAGGAAGCATCGCTGGGCTGGGTGAGGT
>CAZPUI010000109.1:0-11638 GCA_964589695.1 uncultured Solibacteraceae bacterium
GAGGGGGCTGTCCCGGACAGCATACTGGCCATCGGGTCGGGGCTTGTCGAAACGGACCAGGGCTCCGTTCTGGTAGAGCTCAACCGGCCGGCCCGGCGGGAGTTCGCCCCGGAGGGTGGTGCGTCCGAATTGCATCTCCTGGTGCAGGGGGAAGCTGGACAGCAGGAAGCCCGGGCCGGTCCTGGGCTGGCTCACCAGGTCCAGACCCTGGCTGGTGACTTCACCGAGCGCCACCTGGCGCGCATCCAGGGGGCCCAGGAGTCCCCCTTCCGGATCCCTGCGTCCCAGGCTCATGCGGAATTGGGAGAGGCCCCCGGGGGAACCAGCGGTGAAGTAGGTGTTGGACTCCATGAACAGCAGGTCTCCCCCCAGGAACAGGGTGGCCAGGGCCTGCTGGCTGCGCTGGGCGCCCTGGCCGGTGGTCTGGCCCATCAGGTTGAGGTCCACGGCAGGGATGGTCCAGGCCCGGTAGGGCACTGGTTCACGGGGGAGGCTGCGCACCAGGGCGGTCTCCGATCGAAGGGAGCCCAGTCGCTCCGCCGCCCGCTCCCGTTCCCAGCGCTCCTGAAGCGGGAGTTTCTCCCGGGGTTCCACCACCAGGAGGGAGGCCTTGAGGTCCAGCCGGAAGTCCACGGGCCACCACTCCTGCAGGAGCCGCAGGTCGACGAAGATATCCTGGGCGTGGAGTTCGATACGGGTGCGGTCCACGCTGCGGGTTTGGCCCTCGAGGGTGACGGTGCCTTCAAGGGCATCCAGCTTGAATCGGCGTCCCTCCCGCACCAGGAAACCCTCCGCCAGGCCCTTGGCAGGGGTGGTCAACACCGCCAGGTTCAGGAGGCGAGCCATTTCTCCAATGGGCACCAGCACGCTGGGGCCGCTGGGGTAGGTGGCCAGTCCATCCGTGAGCTGGAAGGGCCCCAGGCGCACCGCCAGGAGGATGATCTCGTCCTCGGAGCGGGTGATGTAGTGAACTCCGGGGGAGCCTTTGACGGTGGTGCGCACGCCCGTTTCCGTGGGCCTCTCCAGGTCCTCGGGTTCCGCCAGGAGTGGGAGGGCCACCAGGCTAAGGGCCAGGCTGCGGCACCAGGGCGGCTTCCGGGCCGGTGCGGCCTCGTTCATTGCAGGTCCAGACTCCTGGTGGCCAGAACCTGGCTAGGGGTGTCCAGGGTCTCGAAGACCACCTGAAGCTGGCCCTGCTTCAGGGGCATCCCCCCCTTCCGCGGAGCCAGGGGCACCCGGAAGGGCCGGGAAGCGGATTCGCGGTAGACCGCCACACCCTTGATCTCCCCCAGCAATTCCCGCTGGTCTCCTCCCAGGAAGTAGACCCGCAGGGCGCCATACACGCTGCGATTGCCCGAGCGTTCCACCCGCAGCGCCAGGGCCTTGCCCCCCTCATCCAGGCGGAGGTCAGCGAGGGTGCAGGTGGCCTGGGTGTCCCCGTGGCGCACCACGATGGGGATGGAAACGCCGTAGATGGGGGTGAGCTTGATGGTGATGCCTTCGGTGGGTTTTTCGTCCGCGGGCTTCACGGGGTCGGCCGGGGGCACTGCCCGGAAGACCATGTGGGAACGGTATTCTCCGGGTGCAAGGTCCTCGGGCTTTCGAACCTGGAGGCGCACCACCTGGGATTCTCCGGGCTGAAGGGAGACCTGCCGGGGACTGAATCGGATGAGTTCATCGGCATAGAATTCCCCGGGCACTTTGGCCGCCAGTTCCTCCAGGCTCCCGTCGGGCTTCATGCGCATCTGGATGAAGGCGATGCGGTAGAGGGCCGTGACGGTCCCAGTGTTGGTGAGGCTGATTTCCTCGGCGCGCTTCCTCCCCTCGAAGACGACCCGGGTGGGGGCCACCATGAGGTCCCCCAGCCCTGGACTGCCCAGGGTGCTGGGGGGTGCCTGGGGGCGGGGATCCTGGGCGCACAGGATTCCAAGGCCCAGGAGGGTGGTCAGCAAAGGGCGGGGGTGTGCCATGGGATCCTCCCGAAGGCTCAGTAGAAGGTCACGGTGGCGGTGAAGGTACCGGAGTAGGTGCCCGGGGGCTGGTTGGGGCCCACGCTGAGGATGCCCCCCACGTACAGGGTGCTGTCCGTGCGCCAGTCCAGGTCCCGGATGAAACTGAGACCCAGGGTGCCGCCTCCGGGGCCCGAAAGGGTCAGAGGGTCCGGGGATAGACCCAGGAAGGTGTTGGCCCATCCCAGGGTCGTAGATGTCAACTGCACCTGGAAACGGGCGCGGCTGTAAGTGGCGCCCATGACCGAAACACCCACGGGGGTGCGGGAGCCCGCCCCGAAGGGGGAGATGGTCACCGTGCCTGCGGTGGAGCCGGAGAGGATCGTCCCAAAGTCGAGGTCGCTGAGGCGGGTGAGGGTCATGGAGGGGGTTCCAGAACCCACCCGGAGGGTGGCGTACACGGGGCAATCGTGGGTTGTCGCCGTGCCCTCCAGGCTCAGCCGCAGGGTTCCCACCTGCCCCCAGTACAGATCCGCGGGCGCCGTGCGGGGCACCACAATGTTGCCGCCATAGACATAGGTTCCCGTGAGACGGGTGGAGGGGTTGCGGTCCAGCCAAGTTCCCAGGGCAGGGTTGGTGGCCGAGGGCTGCAGGGTAAAGGCCAGGGTTGACCCCGTACCTGCCCCCGCCAGGGTGGTTCCACCCGGGATGAAGGTGACCATGTACCGCCCCGTCATGCCCGGTCCCAGGGGATCAGGGATCTGCCATTGGATGCGGTAGAGGCTCGGTGTACCCGATAAGGTGGCCCCATTCGCGGGCACTGCGCTGGGCGAGGCGGCCGGTGGCTGGAAGCGAACGGTGACGCTGACATTGCGAAGACGCACAAAGCGGCCCGCATTCAGATCCGACTGCAGGGTCATGCGCACCGCTTGGGGCCAAAGCGGGGTCACCAGGCAAAGCAACAGAACCAGGAAGCGCAATGCTCCCTGGTTCCATGAAGGTCCGCCGTGGTTCCTCATCGCCCCTCGAAGGATGCGAGGCATTCCTCGCCCCGTTCAGGGATCAGTTGTAGGCAAGGGTGACCGTGAAGGCACCTGTTCCATTGGCGCTGGTGTAGGTGCCCGTGGCCTGGTTGGCGGCCACGGCCAGGGTGGCGCCCACGGTCAGGGTGCTGGTGGCCGCCGCTGGGGTCCAACTGGCACCCTGGCTGCTGGTGAAGCTGGAGAGGGCCATGGTGGTGGTGCCATTGCCCACGGTGATGGAACCGCTGGGGAGGGTGACATTGATCTGCAGCCCCGCGGAGGAGGTGACATTGAAGGCGGCGGCAGAAACCGTGCCGCCCGCCACCAAGGTCGGGCCCGCCGTTCCGATGCTGCGGGTACCATCGGTGGCCAGGATCACAGTTCCGGCGGTGCTGGTGCTGGGCAGAATATTGCCAAAGCTCATGTTTCCAGCATTGGTGATGGTGATGGCTGGCACGATGGTCGCGGTGGCCGTGGCGGTGGCGCTGGCGCTCTGGGCGAACAGACCTGTGCTCGCCAGGATCAGGGCGGTGCTGGAAAGTACTTTTGCGATTTTCATCAAAACCTCCAAAAGGGATCATGGCAGAGCCCTAATGGAGGATACAAAAATGGTTGACGTCTAGAAAGCATTAAAATTTAGGGTGCTTGTATCCTCCCATGTTCGAACCAGCTTTAGTCATAGGCCACGGTGACTTTGAAACTCCCGAAATAGTCTCCAACCACTTGTGAACCATCGAGTTGGAGAGATGCTCCAATTTGGACTTGGTGTAATCGACCCTGGCCTTCGGCGAGGGGCTTCAGGACAGCCTTGAAGTCCCGGGCTTCCAGGGTTGCTTGGGTTCCGGAGGTAAGCCGCACCCTGTCAGGAAGTTGAACCTGGAAGCTGCCGCCTCCACTGCGCACCTGAAAAAGCGCCGAGGCCACCGTGGATGAACCCAGGCTGACGGAGCCTTGGCTGGTTCTTCGTCCCTCGGGATCCACCTCCACCCGACCCGCGGAACCTCGAACCACTTCGCCGAAATCCAGATCGCGCAGCCGCGTGATGCCCAAGGGTTCCACGATCCGGACATGGATGGTGGCGGTGGCCGAGACCTGGCCATACCCCACGGTGCCCCCGAAGAGGAGGGCCAAGGGGAGGGCTCGCCAGCGTGATGGTTTCATGCAGTACTCCACCCTCGGAGTGGCCGGGGGATTCGACGAGATCCACGCACCCACGACCGAGGTCGTGATGGCAGGATCTGGCCTATGTCTCGGCAGTCCCTGGGCAGCACTTAACTCGGAAAAAATGGCCGACAAGGCATAAAATTCCTGTCTTGGGGGGTGGTGTCCTCCATAGGGAAGCTTCGGCGGGCCGGTCCGGCTATGCTTCTCCCATGGGAGGTCCCATGGAATTCATCGTGTGGACGGAGCGCTATAGCACGGGGAACATCCTGGTGGATGCCTATCACCACATCTTCTTCAGAATGGTGACGGAATTTGCCGAAGCCCTCGAAGCGGATCGAACCGTGGACTTGGGGGACCGCATCGGTTTTCTGGTGGACTACACCTTCATGCATTTTGAGGCCGAAGAGCGCCTGATGGCCCAGGCCGGGTACCCCGCGCTGGAGGCCCACCAGGGGATCCACCGGGCCTTCGGGGAAAGGGTCCGGGACCTCCAGGCCAGGCACTCCGAGGCGCCCGAACAGCTTTCCGCCCTGGAGGTCTTGGGGGTCATGCAGGACTGGTTCGCCCACCATATCTTGGGAAGCGACCTGGAATTCAAGCCCTACCTGTCAGCATCCTCCTGATTTTCAACTGTTTGCGGGATGCCATTGGAGGCTTTGACACGGAAACAGCTGTAGGCCGACCATGGTTCAAAGCATCGGATCATGGGTGCCATGGGAGACCCGAGGGTGATGAAGCGTCTTGCGATGATCGGCCTGGGGGTGGGAGGACTGCTCCATGGGCAGGAGGGTGGGGTGTTTCCCTCCCTCCAGGGTTATGCGGGACTTCTGAACATACCCAACGCGGAGGCCACGCCCCTGGGGCGCCTGGATGTTCTGGGGTCCAACCACACCGATGCCCGCTGGGTGGGCGCCGTGCCCTGGACGGAAACCTTCGTGGGGACGGTGGGTCTCTTTCCCTGGCTGGAGGGGGCCATGCGTTTCACCGAGGCCCACGGCATGTCCCGCGATCTTTCGGCCAATGCAAAGGTCGTCCTGCCGAGGCTATGGAAGGAGGGCCCTCGGTTGGCCTTCGGGGTCCAGGACCATGGGGGGATGGCCACCCACTTGCGGACGAGCTATGGGGTGCTGAGCCAGGACGCGGGGATCTGGAGGTTGAGCCTGGGCTACGGTCATGGCCCTCAGCGCCTCAAGGGGCTTTTTGGAGGCATTGAACTCCAGCCCACATCCTGGCTGGGAATCCTTGCGGAACACGATACCCAGGAGACGAACCTGGGGTTGCGGCTGGCCACACCCAGGGGCTGGCTTCCCCTGGGGGCCAGTCTCGGGGCCTTGGTGAAATCCACACCCCGACGATCCACGGACCGGGTGGAAGGGGCCGTGTTTCTCCGGGTGCCCCTGGCAGGCAGGTCCACGAAGGCCCTGGTGGCCCCTCATCCGGTGGCTCCCCCGCCAGGATCGCCCAGGGACCCGTCCCAGGTCATGGGGGACTGGCCACGGCTGCGCCAACGTCTGATCGACCTGGGGTTCACGGATGTGGCCGTGGGCAGCCAGGCCTCCACCCTGGTGGTGGTCTACGAGAACAATCGCTTCAACCACTCGGAACTGGATGGGCTGGGCGTGCTCCTGGGAACCTGCCTGAGGGCGGCCCCACCCGAATTGACGCGCTTCCGGGTGGTCCTCAAGAACCATGGGCTCAGGATCCTGGATCTGGAAGGTCCTGTGGAGCTCTGTCGCGCCGTGCTGACGGGGACGGAGGAACCCTCCAGTGGCCTGGTGCGCCAGGCCGCACGATTGCTCCGAGGGAGCCGATCCGATGGCTTCGGGGGCGCGGAAATGGAGGGTGCGACCGTCCGGGGAGGGCATGCCTGGTTCAGGACCCAGCTCATTCTGGGGCCTGGGCTGGAGGCGCGGGTGGGAACCGAACTTTCAGCCTATGACTACCGCCTGTCCCTCAAGCCCAACCTGGTGATGAACCTCTGGCCCGGAGCGGCCTTGGACCTTCGGTGGGATGTGCCCCTGCATTGGACAAGGCACTTCGAGGCCGGGTCCTTCTTCGACGACCGCGGTACGCGCACCCAGCGGGACCGGGTGCTGTTGCACCAGGCTATGCCCCTCGCCCCAGGGCTCCTGATCCAGGGGAGCTTCGGGCAGATGGACCATGACCAGTGGGGGACCTACGGCGAAGCCAGCTGGATTCCTGGGGAAGGGCGCCATCGTTTCCAGGTCTCCGCGGGAAGGCTGCGCCGTCCCGGGCTCCAGGGGGATCGGATCCTGGTGGGTTCGTACCGTCTGGCCCTTCCCGGTGGTACGACGGTGCTGGGCGCCAGTGCCGGCACCTTCCTGCACCAGGACCGGGGCTACCGGCTGGAGCTCGAGCGTCATTTCGGGGATTCCATCCTGAAGATCTTTTTTGCCCACACCCAGGAGAAATTGGCAGGGTTCAGCCTGGGCCTACCCATGACCCCCCGGCGGGATATGGCGTCCCGTTGGTTCCAGATCCGGGGCAGCGAGCGAAGCTTCCATGGCCTCGAAACCACCCTCCGCACCTCCACGGGCGCGAACGATGTGCTGCCTGGCCTCGCCGAGCTGCCGGAAACGGCCCTATCCCTGCGCCGGGCCTACACGGACCAGGACCGCCTGAACCTGGAGACGATCCGTCATCAAATGCTTCGCCTTCGGGAGGCCTATCTTCGTTGGGGGGGATAGGTGGCCGCTCTCCCACGCCACGTGTATGCTGGGACATTCATTCAGTGAGGACCCTATGAGTCATCGAGTTGGACACCCCCTGTTCCTCCACGCCTCGGGTCCAAGGTTGGCCCTCCAACTCGTGGCCGGTGGCGCCTTGGTACTCCTGCAGGGCTGCAAGTCCTCGGACACTGCTCCCTTGCCCACCCCCCCGCCGCCCGTGGGCACCACCACGGTGGTGACCGTCCAGGGGGTGGATCCCAATGCCGCCCCCGAAGGTCTGGTGATGGGAGCCGACGGTTCCCTCTGGTTCACCCTCCGATCCTCGGGGCGCATCGGCAGAATCAGTCCCAGCGGCAGCGTTTCTTCCTTTACCGTGCCGGACCATCCGAATGGTGAACCCTCGGGCATCACCCCGAGCCCTTCAGGGGACGTGTGGTTCACCCTGCGGTCCGCGGGGCGCATCGGCCGGATCTCCCCCAGTGGGGGCATCTCCAGCTTTGCCGTGCCCAATGGTGCTGCGGCGGACCTTGGGGGCATCACCGCGGGGCCCGATGGCAATTTCTGGTTCACCACCCTCAGGACCGGGCAGATCGGGCGCATCACTCCGGAAGGTGCGGTGACCATGATGGACCTTCCGGACATGGGGAGTGCCGCACCCACGGCCATCACCACGGGACCGGACGGCAACATCTGGTTCACCCTCCGGAGCGCTGGGCGCATTGGTAGGATCAGCCCCTCGGGGGGGGTGAGCAGCTTCGTGTCCTACCCCATCCCGGATGGTGCTTCGGCGGAGCCTTTCAACCTCACGGTGGGGAAGGATGGCAACCTCTGGTTCACCCTCCGCTCCTCGGGTCGCATCGGCAGGATCAGCCCTTCGGGTGGGGTGTCCACCTTCGCCATTCCCGAGGAGGGCGCAGGTCGGCCCGAAGGCATCACCTGCGGCCCCGACGGCAGCGTCTGGTATACCCTTACGGGCAGCAAGCGGCTGGGACGGATGGATCCCGCGGGCAAGTTCACGGCCTTCCCTTTGGCCAATGTTGTGGGTGCCATCGCCTCGGGCCGCAACGGCCTCATCATGTCCGCCACCCTGGGGGCCATCGCCAACACCGTGGCCACGGAAATGGTGGAGAACCAGGCCAAGATGGTGGCGGACTCGACCCCCGTGCCGCACCAGGCTGGTGTGCCCTGGAACCTCACGGCCACCATCACGGGCACCACCGAAGGGGCCATCGTCTGGACCACGCCGGATGGCGGCACGGTGGAAATCCTGAATACCGCCAAGGATTCCTTCTCCCGGTCCCTCAGCAGCATGATCCGCTACTCCGCGCCCCGCAGCGTCGTGGCCAAGGCCGGGGTGGCCATGCCCCAGACCTTCCGGGTCACGGGCACCTACACCACCAGCGGGGGTGGGACCGGTGGTGGCAACAGCACCCTTACCTACACCGTGACCGTGAACTAGGCGCCGGGGCTTCGGCCCCGGCATCCATGGTGCGAATGGGATAGCGGGCCCCCTTGGCCTTCAGCGCCTTGACCAGGCGCTGGGCCAGGGTGTGCAGCCGATCCGGTGATGATTCCGCCAGGTCCCGGGTTTCGCCGGGGTCGCTCGCCAGGTGGTAGAGGGCCCAGCGCTGGGGCTCGTAGAAATAGATCACCTTCCAGCCCCCTACCCGCAGGGCGCTGTGGGGTTGGTAACCCTCGCCCTTGGGGCCCCAGGTGTGGGGGTAGTGGGTGAGGATGGAACGATCCGAGGTCGGGCGGCCCCGCAGGAGGGGGCCGAGGTCCCGGCCGTCCACCTGGTGGTGCCTGGGGCGGGGAAGTCCTGCCTGGGCGAGCAGGGTGGGGTACAGGTCCTCGAGGGCCACGGGGGCTTCCACGTTCGCCGTCTTCAGGGCCACCCGCCGCTGGAGGGGATGGGCGGGGTCGGCCTCGGCCCAGCCCACCACCAAGGGGATTCGAGTCCCTCCCTCGAAGGCGCTGCCCTTGCCCTCCCGCAGGGGGCCATTCACCGAGCCCCCCGGTACTGGACCTCGGCTGTGGGCCGCCAGCCCGCCATTGTCGCTGGCGAAGACCACCAGGGTCTCCTTGGCGAGGCCCTTGGCCTTCAGGAAGTTCAGGAGGTCTCCCAGGCTCGCATCCATGCCCTCCACCATGGAGGCGTACCGGGCCTCGGCCCCGGAGATGGGCAGTTCGGTGCCCGGGAAGGCCCGGCCCTCGTAGTGTTCCATGTACCTGCGGTGCGGCTGGAGGGGGGTGTGGACGGCGTAATGGGCAAAGTGTAGGAAGAAGGGCGTGCCCGCGGGGGTTTCCGCCACCGCCTTCAGGGCTTCCTGGGTGAGGGCCTCCGTCAAATGCACAGGCCTGCCATGGAAGGCCTCCAGGTGAGGCACGGCCCAAGGGGAGGATGGCTTTGCACCGTAACCATCTTCCCCCTGGTAGCTGGCGGGATGCCCCGCCGCGTGACCCGCCACGTTGAGGTCGAAGCCCAGGTTCTGGGGGTCGCTGGCAGGACTGCCCTGGGCGCCCCAGTGGGCCTTGCCCACATGGAGGGTGCGGTAGCCGGCCCCCTGGAGCAGACGGGGCAGGAGGGGGGCCCCGGGGTCCAGGCCCTGGCGCCGCCAGTCCGGGGGTGGGGCCAGGCGTCCTCCCGGGGCATCCGTGGACTCGCCGCGGATCCCGGTCCAGTTGGTGACCCCGTGCCGGGCGGGATGCTGGCCCGTGAGGAGGGAGACCCGGGAGGGGCTGGACACCGGGGCGGCATAGGCCCGGGTGAAGCGCACCCCCGTGCGGGCCAGGGCCTCCAGGTGGGGGGTGCGGAAATGCCGGTTGAGGGCCGTGGGGGCCTTCCCCAGGGCGAGGCTCAGGTCCTGCCATCCCAGGTCGTCCACCAGGAAGATCACCAGGTTGGGGCGCCTGGCAGGTGCCGACTGGGCCAAAACACCCAGCGTGGTGAGGCTGAGGAGGGCCGGCCGAAGCATCCCTAGCCGAACTGCCCGGGGTTGCGCAGGCGCTGGATGATGCGGTCGTGGAGGGGCTCCGGCACCATGCCGCTGATGTCCCCGCCCATCATGCCCACCTCGCGCACGATGCGGCTGGAGAGGACGCTGAACTCCTCCTTGGGCATGAGGAACATGGTCTCCAGGTCCGGGGAGAGCTTGCGGTTGGTGAGGGCCATCTGGAACTCGTACTCGAAGTCGCTGAAGGCCCGCACGCCCCGAACGATGCACTGGGCGTTCTGCTGGTGGGCGAAGTCCACGAGCAATCCGTGGAAGGTGGTGACCTCCACATTGCCAAAGGGGGCCACCAGCTCCCGCAGGAAGTCCACCCGCTCCGCCACGCTGAAGGCAGGGTGCTTGCTGGGATTGTGGAGGACGGCCACCACCAGGTGGTCCACCAACCGCTCGGCCCGCTGGATGATGTCCCAGTGGCCCATGGTGGTGGGATCGAAGGAGCCTGGATAAATGGCTTTGAGCACACGTGCCTCCGGTGGACAAGACTAGCAGCCTGGGTCATGAACGTGCCGGGGAGGGGTGGACGGGTTTCCCGGGAATGAGGGCATGTTCATGACGCTGGATTCATGTCGAGCCTTGGCTTTCCGATGGAGTTTTTTTCTTCCCTGGGGAGGTACGTCTTGGTCCTATCGGCATTGAGCTCTCAGGATGAGCGCACGCTGGAAGGGGAGGCTTCCCGGGCGGAGCGGGAGATCGCCTGGGGGCGCCTGGCCTTGTGCGTCCTGAGCGTTGGGTCGGATCTGGCCTACTACGGGGCGATCCTCCGCAGCCATCCGGCGTACCAGGTCTGGGACTTGGCCGTCCTGGTCTATGGCGTGCTAGGGGTGGTGCGCTTGTGGGGGCGGACGCGGGTGCCACGCGCCTGGAGTGCGGGGTTCATCCTCCTGGACCTGGTCCTCTTCGCGGGGTACGGGGTGGCCTGGAACCTGCTTCCTGATTTCCAGCCGGATATGTGCATCGGCGGCGTGGGGTTCTTCTTCGCCATCCTGCTCATGATGACGGTGCTCCGTTTCGACCCTGGGCTGGCCCTCCTGGGGGGCCTGGCGGCGCCCCTCTTGGTTCTGCTGGTGGGATGGCGCATCGGGGCCTCCGGGGCCTTCATGGCCTACATGGCCACCTTCCTGGCCCTGGTGGGGGCCCTCGCCTTCCACATCACCCGGCGCTACCGCAAGGCCATGGGTCTGGTGGTGGAACGCAAGCGCTTCGAACGCTTCCTGGCCCCCCAGGTCATCGACGAGGTCATTGCGGGACGGGGTGAGCTATCCCTGGGTGGGCGGGAGGCCTCGGTGAGCGTGCTCTTTTCCGATATCGCCGGGTTCACCCACATGAGCGAGCGCATGGCCCCTTCGGAGGTGGTGGCCTTCCTCAATGCCTACCTGGGGGTGATGGTGGAGGTGGTCTTCGGCCAGCGGGGCACCCTGGACAAGTTCGTGGGGGACGCCATCATGGCCGTCTTCGGCGCCCCCGTGGGGGCCCCGGATGATGCCCGGCGGGCGGTGACCTGCGCCCTGGGCATGCGGGAGGCCCTGGAACGCTTCAACCGCGAACGGGAGAAGGCCGGACACCCACCGCTGCGCATCGGCATCGGCATCCACACTGGCACGGTGGTGGCGGGCACCATTGGCAGCGAGCAGCGCATGGAGTACACCGTCATTGGCGATACGGTGAACGTGGCCAGCCGCGTGGAAAGCCTCACCCGAAGCCACGGGGTGGACATCCTGGTGACCCGCGCCACCGCCGAGGCCGCAGGGCCAGGCTTTCGCTTCGAGACGGCGGGCACGGTGGCCATCCGGGGACGCCAGGAG
>CAZPUI010000110.1:0-11582 GCA_964589695.1 uncultured Solibacteraceae bacterium
GTGGTGGTGGGGGGCGACGAGAATGGCACCTTCGTGGGCACCACAGGGCTCTACCAATCCCCCCTGGTCCCAGGCACTTACACCGTCATGGCCTACAGCGTGGCGGACCCGGCCCAGTTTGATGTGGCGGAGGTCACGGTGACCACCTCCTCCCTTCCCGTGGTGGTGAGCATCTACCCGTCCGCCACCTCCCTCACGCCGGGCGCCAGCTTCACCTTCACCGCCAATGTGACGGGGGCCTACAACACGGCCGTCACCTGGAGCCTGGACAGCGGTGCCGGCACCATCGACCGGACCCGTGGAACCTTCACAGCACCCTTGGTGCCAGGAACCACAGTGGTGCGGGCGACCTCCGTCCTCAACCCCACGAAGTTCGCCACGGCCACGGTCACCGTCACCCAGGCCAAGGTGGTCATCAGTCCCGCGGGTCCCCAGACCATGGTGGCGGCGGAGAATCGCCAGTTCAGCGCCCTGGTGCAGGACCAGAACGGCCTACCTGTGTCGGACCAGCGGGTGGACTGGCAGGTCATGCTGCCCACCCCCGGGACCCCCTACCGTACCAGCTCGCCCTACTGGTTCACGGCCCCGGCAACTTCGGGCCCCACCACCCTCCGGGCCACCTCCGCCATGGATCCCACAGCCTTCATGGACGTGCCCATCAATGTCCAGGCCTTCACCCTCAGCGTGAGCCCCCGGTCCGCCGTGGTCTCCCTGGCCCGCTACGTGCAATTCACGGCCACCCCCTCCAATGTCACCTGGAGCATCAAGACCGGAGGCGCCGGGGGCACCGTCACGAACACGGGGCTCTACCTGGCGCCCCAGCCCGCCTCCAGTGGCGGTGGATTGGGTACGGGGCTCCTGGCCTTCGCCCTGGACTATTTGATCGTCACCTCCAACCTGGATTCCAAGATCGTGGCCACCGTGCCCATCCAGGTGACGCCGGTGCTCGTGAGCCCCGAACGGGCCTCCCTGGCCCCGGGGGCCACCCTTCAGTTCACGGGCAATGTCATGGGCACCTCCAACCCGACGGAGGTGGCCTGGACGGCCTACTTCGTGGCGGACCCCAACACCCAGCCTACGGACGCCAGTGGGGCGATCAACGCCACAGGCCTCTTCACCGCCCCCACCACCAAGGGAACCTACCGGGTGCGGGCCACCGCCAAGGCCGCCCCCGTGATCTATGGTGAGGTGGAAGTGCTGGTCAAGGATTAGGGACCAAACCACAAGGGTTGGACGCAGGGAGGTTTAGCCCAGTTCTGCTGAATGGGTAGAACCGCCCTTAAGCGAGGCATGCAGATGGGCGGCCAGGCGATCCGCGGCCCCCGGGGCTCCCACCCTTGTCCTCATCTCCCGGAAGTCGGCACGCATGGTCGCGGCCACCGTCGGGTCCAGGAGGCGGGTCAGTTCCTGGGCGAACCGCGGGGCGGTGACCTCCTCCTGGAGCAGTTCGGGGACGATGGCACGCCCGGCGACGATGTTCACCAGGCCAAAATGAGGCGTCTTCACGACCCGTCGCGCGATCCAGAGGGTGAGGGCGCTCAGGCGGTAGAACAGCACGAAGGGGGTGTTGAGCAGGGCCGTTTCCAGGGTCGCGGTGCCGGAGCACACCAGGGCCGCGTCCGCGTAAGCCCGGGCCGCAAGGCCCTGGTGGGTGAGTTTCACGGGGAGGTCCCCAAGGAAGCCCTGAACCCATGCCGGGTCCAGGGAACTGGCCACGGGCAGGACCCACTGGATGCGGGGTTGGCCTGGATCTGCATCCCAGGTGCGCACCAGTTCGGCGAGGATGGGCAGAAGCTGCTGCACTTCGCTGCGCCGACTGCCGGGCAGCAGGGCCACCGTGGGGCGCGTGGGATCCAGCCCCAGGTCCGCCTGGAAGGTCGCGCGATCCACCTCGGGCACCGTGAGATCCACCAGGGGATTGCCCAGCCAGCAGGCCTCCACAGGAAGTCCCGTGAAGAGTTGGGGTTCAAAGGCGAAGAGGCAGTAAAGCACATCGAAGAGCCGACCGAGTTTCGGGATCCGTCCGGCCTTCCAGGCCCAGACTTGGGGGCACACGTACTGATGAAGGCGCATGCCCGGTCGGTGGTGGCGCAGATCCTGGGCCAGGTGCCGGTTGAACTCCTGGTAGTCGATGAGCAGGGCCCCCGTGCAGCCCTCCTCCTCCGCCACCGCCCGAAGCTGCCGTTTGAGGCGGGCCAGGCGGGGCAGGTGGCCCAGGACCTCCGTGAGGCCCATGACACTCAGGTCGGCCACATCCGCCACCTTGCGATCCAGGAAGGGGGTCATGCGCCGTCCCCCCACCCCGACCATGCGCACACTGGGATCCAGCTTCCGGAGGGCCCGCAGGATCTCCCCGCCGTGGAGGTCCCCCGAGGCCTCCCCCGCCACCACCAGAAGGCAGGTCATGATTGACCTCCCCAGGCGGAACCCCACCTGAGGTCGACCTCGGGCAGGGGTGGGAGGGACAAGCTGGGAAAGCCCGGATCCTCGAACCGCTGGGCCAGGGTCGCCCGGTCCCCGTCCGTGCCCTCCACGGCCACATTCCAGCGGTAGCCGAGCTGCCGAAGGGGTTCCAGATCGTCCCCGGGGCGGGCCACGGCGCAGTGAATACGGTGGCTGATGAGGTCCAGGTGGGCCCCCACCTCCCAGTCCCAGCAGAAGCCCAAGGCCTCGCCATGGCAGGCTTCCAGCAGGGTCACGAGGTCAGGCAGGGCGCCGGGATCGGCCCGCAGGACCACCCGGGGGCCTCGACCCGAGAGCACCTCCAGGGCCATTTCCACATGGCGCAGCAGGGCCGAGCGCTGGAGCAGGTTCCCGGGGGCCGGGGTCTGGAGGACCAGGAAGTCCGCCCCCACCTTTCGCAGGGCCTCCAAATGAAGACAGGCAGGGTCTGCCGTCCAAGCCTGGTCCGGGATGTGCAAGGCGTGGATCATCCAATCTGCGCGGCTGGCCTCGAACCATGGGGCCAGATCCCCGCCCTCCACCCGCAGTTCCACCTCCCGGGCACGCCCTGAAGTATCCGGAAGGTTCTGGGAGGACAGAAAGGGGAGGATGCGCATCCAACGATTATGATGGACGAAGGGAGGTCACCATGAGCCGTGTCTTCACGCTTGAGGAGGCAAAGGCGCTGATGCCCAAGGTCAAGGGGGTGACCCGTCCGGTCTTCCAACTGGCCGCCAGCCTGGCTGAAGAACTCCAGGAGGCAGAGGCCAGGGATGACGAATCCCGGGCCGAAGAGACCCGGGAACGCTTGCACCAGCTGGTGGAGAGTTGGGCCGCCGCCATCCGGGATCTGGGCCCCGAGGTGAAGGGGCTCTGGCTGGTGGACTTCGACATGGGCGATGGCTACTACTGCTGGGCCTACCCCGAGGAGGAGCTGAACCAGTGGCACAGCTACGATGGGGGGTTTGGCACCCGCGTGCCCCTGGAGCTGCGGGATCGCGCGAGAACCGGTGCGCCTCACCAGGCCTGAGGATCCCCTGCCCGACTTCCGCACCGCGGTGCTGGAGGTGGTGGCCCGGGTTCCCGAAGGGCGCCTCGTCTCCTACGGCCAGGTGGCTGCCCTGGCGGGCCATCCACGCCGACCCCGGCAAGTGGGCATGATTCTCCGGGGCCTGCCCGAAGGCACGGAGCTGCCCTGGCAGCGGGTGGTGAACAACCAGGGCTACGTCCCCAGCAAGGGGCGCTGGTGGGGGGCCATGGTGCAGATCGAGCGCCTCCGCGCCGAGGGCATCGAGGTGGACGAGGCCGGAAACCTCGACCTGGCGCGGTATCGCTGGAATCCGTGGTGAGGAGCTGAGACGGGTGGACAAGCCGGCGCGCGTCAAGCCCGGGGTGATGGGATCCCATGGTTGATGCCCGCACGGTCGGGCCACCCCCCAAGGGTCCGATCCTGAAGGGCAGGGACCGTCCGCTGGCCCTTGGGCATCCGTCCATGACGGATTTGGGCTGGTGCTACCGACACGTCACGTCTTCACCGTGCAGGGGAGCCCCGCCTTAGGCGTTAAGGGCGCTGTACCGCGTTCAGCGCCTGTTGAAGCACGGTGCATTCTCTCTGCAATTCCTGAATACGCGCTGCATGCTGGTCCAATTCTTTCTGCAAGGTGCCCACCCGAAGGGCGTGCAAGTCCAAACCGACCTGGGTTGACGCAAACAGCAGGAGCTCGCATTCGTCATCTCGGTAGGCCCCTCCATCGGGTTTGGCGCCGAGGATCACAAAGCCTTCGAGGGTGGAACCCTGCGCCATCGGGAAGGCCCATTCACCCATGATCGAAGTTGGGGTATCCGCCAGCGCCACCGCCGCGCGCTCCGTCCGCAGGGTCACCACAAGGTCATCGTCGACCTCGAGATGGGCCGGCACCTCGGGTAAGGAAGCCAGCACCTGCGTGTAGGAGCTGTCCGTAACACGACGATAGATCGCAAACCCGGCCCCTTTGGAAAACCTTGTCAACTCGGTACCAAAAGCCTTGATCAACGACTCGGGTTGGGTGAAAAATCCCGCACGACGGACAAAATCCCTCAGGGCCTGTGCGTTTTCCTTCCACCGCTTGAAGAATAGGTGAGAAACCGCATGTTCCACACGATGGTGGAGGCGATTGAAAGTGAAAAACATGACAAACGCAATGGCGCCATTTAATAATGCATCGCCATTCGTTCCATCAAGGTGAATGAGTGAGTGCGCCAATCGTTCGAGGGCAAAGAAAACGGCAATCAACAGCAGGCTGGTGATTGTAAATGCCAAGGTTCGACTGACTGCCAATCCAAAGTCGAACACCCGATGCCTGAGCATGGCGTAGGTCAGGATGACGATCCCCAAACTGCTGCCCAGGATCGAGCAGACTTCACTGAAAACCGGCAGATCCAGCCAGATCCCAGGGAAAAAGGTGGGGATATTGAACAGGACTGGAAGCCCAATCCCCGCCAGGATCCATCCGAACCGCTGACGCGTCGCTCCATGGACCAGGCGATAGCCCAGCGCCAGCACCAGCATGGAGATGGCGTTCAGCAGCACCCCCTGGACTTGCGTCAACCTGGCGTTGAAGGGACTGTCGAAGCCAAGCGCGAACCATGCACCTGTGGCGAAGCACGCCAGGGTGAGGGCTTGCGCCAACCACCAGTTGCGCACCCACCAGGCACGCAGGCGAATATTCAGACCTTCGGTGTAATGGAGGGCGAAGCGTGCCAGGTAGTGGTTCAGCGGGGCGAGCGTAAGAAACCACAGGATGCGCTGGAACTCGCGCACGGCGCCACCGGGCTGGGCGGTGGTCAGCGCGTTGAAGCTGCTCAAGACGAAGCTGAGCACCAGCGCACGCAAGGCGGGGGAATCCTTTCCGCGGACGACCAGCAGCATCCCAAAAAGCGCGTTGGCAATTCCGGTCAGCGCATGCCAGAGCGAACTACCGTATTGGACATGCGGCCTGCTGGGTACCGCCACGGTCGTGACCACATGGTGGGTGCGTTGCTCACCCCTGATCAGGGTGAGGCCCACCTGAACACCACCATTGTCCCAATAGCGCCGGTCGCCGATCCGGTCGAAACGCACCCGGTCGCCGGGCTTGGCGCCGAGGGCCAGAAGCGGGGAATTCGAGGTCAGGGAAGCAATGGTGTTTTCATGTCGACCATCGAAGTACTGGCTTTCCACCCATTCAGCGCCAACCGTGCCGATGGTGTGGGAATTCCACCCCCTGGCCACGGTGGTGAGCGAGAACACGTTGAAGGCGATGGAAAGCGCGGCCGCAAGGAAAATGACGGGCTTCCAGAGGCGTGAATGATCGGGCATGGGATGGGGAAGGTCGCGTGGGAACCCGTGGTATCGGGTGGAGACAAGGACGCAGGGTGCGGCAGGATCCGGACCGGACAAAGATCGATGGCAGACAGTATCTCCCGTTCGAAGGTGGCCCGGAGTCAGAACATGGGCTTCGCGAACCGGCCCAGCTCGATGCGGCTGTCCGCAGTGCCCCCCGCCTACCGTTCATGTGCCGGGAAGGCGCCTCGGCGTGGCCCCACGTTCAACCCAGCCAGGCCCCCCTGGGACGGGCCCTCGGTGTCCCTTCGCCCCCCAACGCCGATCATCTTTCGGGCCGGTTTGGCCGTCACTTTGCCCACACCGCCGTGGTTCCGCGAATGACCAGACGACGGACATCCCAGCTCCGGGTGCCATCCTGGGCCTTCTCGGGGGCGGCAAAGGTGAGGTGAAGGACCCGGCCGATCTGGGGTGCACCGCTCACCACGCTGGCGATGTCGTAGATGGGGGCGATGCGGTGGAGGGCGGCGGGATCCAGGACGAACTGGAAGCGGCCGTTGACCACCGGCAGTTCCCCTTGGGCCAGGACGGCCCCAGGCATGATCAGGGCGTAGGTGACCTTCTCCGCCGAGGAACGGCCGTTCACCGTGAGCTTGCCGCTGGGGGAGAAGGTGGTGGTGGTGGCCATGTCGAAGGTCAGGCTCGGGGCACCCGCGGGGCGCTCCTTGGGAAAGACGAAAAAGAGGCCACCGGATTCGGGCAATCCAGGCATGCGGCCCCCATGGCCCTGCCAGGTGGCGGACAGCTGGTAGCGGTAGACCCCCGGCAGGTCCAGGGGGAAGGCCTCGGGACCTGCCCAGGAGCCGTAGGCATCACCCGTGCCCTCGGCCTTGCGGACGCGGCCATCGGGATAGGTGAGGGTCAGGCTGAGGGCGGCGGGCAGGATGGGATCGATCTGGGCGGCCGGGCGCCAGGAACCCCCCAGCTCCAGGGCCATGCCCGGACGGAAACCCACCAGGAAGAAGCGCCCCTTCTCACCGGTGGCACCGATGAGGTCTTCGGAACCGGGCGCCACCACCCGGTTGTTGTTCGTACCCTTGGGCAGCAGGAAGCCCGAGGCGATGTAGCCCGCATAGGCCGGTGTTTTCCCCGCAGGTCTTTGCACCACGCCCCCCAGGAGCCGGTAGACATCCCCGGGCAAATCGCCATTGGGGCTCGCCCCCACCTGGCCCCCGAAACTGTTGGGACTCACGGGCCAGTAGGGCGCCCGCACCCGGCTTTCCCCCACCAGGAAGCGGCTCATGAAGCCGGGCCGCGGGCCGGACCCGTAGTAGTACTCCCGGTCCGTGAGGTACTCCGGGAACAGGTGGGGGCTGAGCCCGTTGGAGGTTCGCAGATACAGGTTCGTGGTGCCCACGCCGTCCAGCCCACTGTCCCAGGCGGGATTGGAACCCCTGGGCTCCACGATGAGCACCGGCTCGATCTTGTTCGCCCCCTGGCCCTCGCTGGCCACCAGGAGCACATCCCCGGGGTTGTAGGGAAAGGTGAGGTGCTGCAGGTGGTTCGTCCCATCGGGGTCCACGTAGCCCTCCTTCCGGGTCTCCCCGCGGTCCACGTACTTTCCACCCACATTGAGCTTCTTGCCCCGGGCCACGATGGGGCTGTCCTCCCGGTACACCACGCCTGCGTGGCGCATGACGCTCACCCAAAGGTGGCCCTCGGCGTCCGTGTGGGTGGCCAGGACCTTGCCGTGGTACTCCCCCGGGGCGTCCAGGGGCAGCTGCTTCATGCCCTGGGCCACCCCGAAGAGCCCTCCGGAGGTGGCCTTGCCACTGCAGGTCACCGTGCGGGCCTGGGCGGGGTCGGAATCGGGGTAGAGGGTGGCCGTGATGGTCACGTCCGCGGGCACCGGAGGGTTGAAGGCCGTGTCCCGACCGTACTTGCTGCCCACGGGGTAGGGCATGCCCTGGAAGGTGGCGGTGGCCAGGGTCATGCGTTTGGCGATCCAGAAGCGGTAGGTACCTCCCCCCTGGATGCGGCGTCCCTGGGCATCGGCGATCCAGCCCCAGACCTTGGCGGTGTGGAGGCCGTACGAGGTGGGCTTCCAGGCGGTGTAGGGCTCCTTTCGCGTGGTGGGGCCATTGCCGGCCTTGGCCACGATGGGGGTAGGCCCCTGGGTGATCCGGCCGCCCTCGGGGGAGGTGATCTCCAGGTTCAGCTCACCGGAGGTGAAGTCCCAGGCTGGATTGCTCCGGGCATCGATGGTGTCCGTGGGGAAGGTGGGCTCCAGGCTGTAGGTGAGGGCCTTGCCCGCAGCGTCGTAACGCGGCAGGACCACCTCATCGGGGATGAGGGTCCGGGGGGAGAGGGCGAAGCGCCCCTGGTCCTCCTCCGCCACCACCCCTTGGTACCCATTGGAGTTGTAGGTGGCCAAAAGGGTCCAAGGCATGCGCGCCTGGATCTGCCCACCCTCCACCACCCGCCCGGAGGCGTGGGTGCCGCTGGCGGCCACGAGGGGGGAGTAGCCGTAGGTGCCCTGGGAGGGCGGGAAGGGGCGAGAGGCAAAGGTGGACGCATCCAGGTTCAGGGTCTTGGTCTTGGACTTGAAACCCAGGTCGAAGCGCAGTCGGTAGAGCCCCGGGGGAAGGTTGGCGCCGAGGGTGGGCTTGAAGGTGAAGCTCCCCTTTCGCTGCCCCTCGCCGGTGGCAAGGGCACTGGCGGGCAGCTCCGCCAGCTCGTCCACGGGGGTTCGGAAAGGGTAGCCATAGCGGTTCGTCACCGCCCCCTGGACGCCCCCTTCGATGGCCAGGCCCGTGGGGGTCAGGAGGGTGGACATCTTTTCGTCCGAGGGCAATCGCATCCAGCCGTCCCCATCGAAGGTCCGTTCCGCCGTCACCAGCACCACAAGGGCTTCCACAGGGGTGCCCTTGGCCGCCAGGGCCTGGAGGTGGGCCTCCGACAAGGCCACCTCAACCTTGACCTCCAGGGTCATGCCGGGTTTCCAAACCCCTGGTGTCATCGCCACGGCAGCGTTCCAGGTACTGAACTGCGTGGGGCCGGACAGCGCAAAGGCGAGGGGTGGTGGAGGCGTGGGTTCCGTGTCCTTGGACCCTGAGCAGGAGGCCAGCCCCAGCAGGGCCAGGGACAGCAGCACCCGGAGAAGGGAAGGGAGACGCCAGGTCATCATCCACCTCGATGGGAGGGATGATGGCAGGCTTCGGAGAAGGATCAGCCCTGTTTTCGGGTGTATCGGCCTGTGCCGTTGCAGTTGCCGCAGGTGGTGTGCACGTGGAGCGAACCGCCACAGCGCTTGCAGGGGGCATCGAAGGTCCCCGTCCCGGTGCATTGGGCACAGGGGGCCGTGAAGGCCATCTGGGTCTTGCGTCCCTTGCACCGGGGGCAGGTGGTGCCATCGGCCAGCACCCCCTTGGCCCCGCAGCGGGCGCAGGGACCCGCCTCCTGGGTGTAGGTGCCGAGGCCCGCGCACTTACGGCACCGCACGGCCACGACCCCCCGCTGACCGCAGGCGCTGCAGTCCCGGGTGACCCGGCCGGTGCCCTCGCAGCGCAGGCAGGGGACGCCCGGGGCCTCGGCATCCTCCGGGGCCTTCGTGCGCCCTGCCGCCTCCGGAGGGCCTCCCGGCTCGGGCAGGGCCGCCGCCAGCTTCTTCACCAGGTTCTCCGTCTGCTTCCGTTTCTGGATTTCCCTTTTGCGCTTGTCGACCTGCGGTTTCGGCTTGTTCATCGGGGACCTTTGCAACCCATGGGGGGACCAGTATAGGGGAAGGGTCGGTCCCGCTGGCCCCCTCCTGCCCCTGGGGCTGCTGGAAGGGGTTAGGATCGCTTGGCCCAGGAGGTCCATCCCCCGCAGGGGATCGGGTCGCCCCCCCATCGGTGCAACCAGGCTTGGGGGCCTCGGTTGGTGTGGAGTCGCGCAAGGGCAACCTGTGCTGTTCAGGTTGTGCTTCTGCGGAGATTTGGCTGGACCGCCAGGGATTGGTTCAAGTCGTTTTTGGTTAATGCTTTTCCGCTGATTGGGTGAGCACCTTGGTGTCCTGCCCCTTGGCGGGTTCCGCGGGCTTGGGGGTGGTGGGTTTCTCCTTCAGGCGGGTCAGGGTGGTGAGGGGCTTGATGGTCTCCGTGCCGTCCACCCAGATGGCGTTCCAGGGCATCCGAGGCCGGGATTTCATATCGATGGGAAACCGTTTCACGGATCCGGTGGTGAGGTCCAAACGGTACCCCTGCACAGCCTGTTCAGTTCGAGATTCTTCCTCTGAATACACCCGGTCCGGGTGAAGGTAACGTCTCCCTTGCTTGAGCAGGGCAGCCTCCCGAGGTGCAATGTGGCGCCGAGTCGGCAGGGTAGATGAAGCCACCAGGAACACTTCCGAAGGTCCAGCGGGATAAAAGTGAAGGCTGGGAGCGAAGATGCCGGATTCGTATTCGACGCAGCCGTCGCAGTTCTGAACCCCCATTTGGGCGGCGGCGCGGCTGAGGCGATCCTCGTCAATCCCCTGCCAGGGCAACGCGATTCTTCGGAGCCGTTGGTTGGAGAGGTCGTAGCTCCAGAGCTGACCAAGGTCGGCCCAGTGGAGCAGGAGGTGATCCCCCACGCGAAGGGTGCGCTCCACGCCGCAGATCCCCCTGAATAGCCAACGACCGTTGAGTTTGTGGAGTTCGTCAGGGTAGGGCACCGCATGGGTCATGACGCCGGATCGGGGATCCCAGGTTTCCAGGAGGTTCGCGGTACCTGATTGCATGTCCCGCTGACCGAATGTCCACGGTAGTCGAGGAATCTTGAACCCAGGCGTCGGATGGCCCGTGCAGACCAGCAGCACCTGCCCATCCTCCAGGATCTCGAATTGGGCGAAGTAGGTGGAAGGTTCCAGCAGGGGTGCCCAACCGCCCTTCCCGTGGCGGAGTATCTGGCCCTTCACACGCTTGTACCAGTGACCGAACCGGTACTTGGCTCCGGTGTAATAGCGTGTCGTCTCTTCTGCGGGAACGGTTGCGCCCTTCCACACGCGTTGGTCGGGTCTGGGGTTGTAGAGCTGGTCCCCCCATACGACGAACAACCCGCCCTTCGTTTCGTAGTGGGCTTCGAGGCTATCAACTTCCTCATCCTCGCTGCTGAAACCCAGGCAGACACTGAAGGGACGGGGGGACTCCTTCTTTGGGGGCGATTGACAATGGCCCAGGGTGAAAAAATTAATGGATAAAACAAAAACGATCCAAATGGGTGTCATTGACGCGCCTCGCGCTGCTTAAACAGGGTCGAAACAGCCAAGATGCTGCACGACACAAGCAGGTTCCTGGTTGGACTCCTGTGGCTAAGTTGCAAATAAAGTACTTCGTCAAATGGAGATCCCCCGTCCGACACTCCCAGTGTGGCGGACGCCCTCCCAGGTTCCATACTTCTCCCGGACCTAACCCATGGACCTCGGATCCCTGAGCACCCTCGCCACCTACAACTTCCAGGCCGCCACGGGCCGGGCGGGGAATCCGAAGGTGGCGGTGTACCAGGCCCTGATGTCGGCCCTGGGGGGAAGTGGCAGCGACAGCCTGGTGGGAACGCAGGATGCCCTGGGTTCCGTGGCCAGCAGTGGGGCCTTGGTGTCCCTGGTGCAGGGGCTCCAGTCGGCCTCGCCCCAAGCCGAGGCCCAGGGCATGGCCAACACCCTGAACACACTCCAGGGCTACGATTCCTCCTCCGCCAGCCTGCTGGCAGGCCTCAGGGCCGGTGGGCTCGAGGGTGTCCTGTCCGCGGGCTTGAGCCTCAATGCCACCCGGGCCCTCGCCGCCTACGGGAATCCCCGGGGGGGCTTCGATGCCCGGGTGAC
>CAZPUI010000111.1:0-11536 GCA_964589695.1 uncultured Solibacteraceae bacterium
TCCAGGGCCTTCACGAAGTCGGGCAGGTCCTTGAAATCGCGGTAGACCGAGGCGAAGCGCACGTAGGCCACGTCGTCGATCACCTTCAGCGCATCCATGACCAGCTCGCCCAGGAGCAGGCTCGGAATCTCCCGGTCGGGATGCTCCATGAGCTTCGCCTGGATGTCGCCGGCGGCTTCCTCCAGGCGGGATAGAGAGACGGGCCGCTTCTGGCAGGCGGCCATGATGCCCCTGAGCAGCTTGGCGCGGTCGAAGGGTTCCCGGCGCCCATCCTTCTTGGCCACCAGCAGGGGAACTTCCTCCACCCGCTCGTAGCTGGTGAAGCGACGGGCGCAGCTCAGGCACTCCCTCCTGCGACGGATGGCATCGCCCTCCCGAAGTTCCCGGGAGTCCACCACCTTGTCCTCGTGGTGACCGCAAAAGGGGCAGCGCATGGAACCAGCTTAGCGCTTCAGCCTTCCACGACCCTGGGTTCCATGCGCACCTTGCAGTTGACGGTGTTGGCGATGATGCAGTACTTGTGCGCTTTCTCGAACATTTCCAGCACTTTGGCCTGACTGGTCCCGCGTGCGACCCGGATCAAGGGCCGCAGCACGACTTCGTCGATCCGACTCACTTTATCCACCGTGGCCAGGGTGGCCAGGCTGTGGTCCTCGTAGCGGGTGACCTCCAGGCGGACCTTCTGGGCCAGACTCAGGAAGAAGAGCATGTGGCAGGTGGCGAGGGCGCCCACCAGCAGCTCTTCGGGATTCATTCGACCCGGATCGCCCCCGAAGGCGGGGGCACTGCCCACACCCACCTTGGCACCTCCCGCGTTCTCGAGCTCCGCCGATTTTGGATAGCTGGGATCGAGGGTACTGCCGGTCCAGCAGAGGGTGGTTTCGAAAGGATGGGACATGGGGCCTCCGGGCTTTTCTGCCGTATGGACATATGACGCCAAAGGGCCCATCTTTGGCAACGCCCCGAAAGGAAACGATGGACTTCGGGCTCTCCCCACTCCAGCGCACCTCCCCCCTGGAACCCACCCGTGGGCGGGCAGAAGGTCGTTCGGAGGGGCGTGAGGGGGGTCGAACGGAGGCTCTGGACCGGAAGGCCCGGGGCATCAAGGACACCGTGGAGCTGTCTCCCGAGGCCCAGAAGCAGGTGGACAAGCTCAAGGCCCGGGACCAGCAGGTCCGGGCCCATGAGGCAGCCCACCTGTCCGCGGGGGGCGGGGTGGCCCGGGGCGGGGCACCCTCCAGCTACCAGCGGGGACCGGATGGGCAGAACTACGCCGGGGGGGGCGAGGTGGCCATCGACGCAAGTCCCGTGGCCAACAACCCTTCGGCCACCCTGGCCAAGGCCCAGCAGATCCAGGCCGCCGCCCTGGCCCCCGCCGATCCCTCCCCCCAGGACCGCAAGGTGGCGGCCCAAGCCAGTCGCATGGCCGCCGAGGCCTCCAGGCAAATGGCCGAAAAAGCTCAACAGGCAGGATCGGTTGAGACACCCAAGACCACCCAAGCCCTCCCGGGCATGGCCTCGGACCACGGACCCCAGCCTCCGGTTCCAGCCCGGACACCTCCGGCCCAGCCTCGAATCACCCCCGGCTCCGCCGGTGCCCGCCTGGACCTCATGGCCTGATCCCACCCCATTTCAGGGAAATGCCTAGAGTTCCCTACCCCGCGGACAACCGCCCCCGGTACTTTCCCGAACTACTTCCAGTACTCTTCCAAGTGGATCTGCCCAGTGGGATTCTGCTTGGAATAGTCGGTGAAGCCCATGGGATGCAGCATTTCCTTCATGGCGTCGATCATGAGGGGATTTCCGCACAGGAAGACATGGGTGTTGTGGGGTTCAGGCTTGAAGCCCCACGCCTTCTCGATTTCGCCATCCGCCCAGAGCCGCTGGACATAGCCCGTGTGGCCCTTCCAGGGAATGGGTTCGCTTGTGGGTTCGAAGATGATGGGCATGTACGCAAAGTTGGAAGCCAGGCGCTGCATCTGGAAGAGTTCGGTGCGGTACCCCAGGTCCCAGGAATTCCGGGCTCCATGGAGCACGGCGAACTTGCGGGGCTCGTTGGCTTCCAGGTGCGTTCGGATCATGGACATGTAGGGGGCCAGCCCCGTGCCGGTGCCGATGAACACCAGGTTCTGATCCTCGGCCACCTGGTCGATGGTGAACATGCCCGTGGCCTTGGGACCCATGAAGACTCGGTCCCCCACGTTCAGGGCAAAGAGCCGCGGGGTGAGGGCGCCGGACTTCACCTGCACCAGGTAGAACTCCAGGAATTCGCGCTCGTGGCTTGAGGAGGCGATGGAATAGGCGCGGCGGATGAAGGCATCGGGGGCGGGTTCCGGGAATTCCTTTTCGGAATCCGCACTGCGGGGGGCCGACGCGGGAAGCCCCAGCACGGTGAACTGGCCGGGCTTGAACTCGGGCAGGGTCCAGCCGTCGGGGGCAATCCTCAGGATCATGAGTCCAGGGGCAAAATCGATGCGCTGGGTCACGATGGCATTGAGCTCGGGCATGGGGTTCTCCGCAGGGAAGGGCCCAGGTCCCGCCTCGTTCAGGGAGGCGAAAGGCGAAGGACGGGCCACCCAGCATCATACCTGGACTGCGTGGACCCTCCCAGCCCATGGTGGGCAGGCACGGGAAGGAGAAAGGCGAGGTATGCTGGGGGACCTCCAGGACGCCACCCCATGTCCCACCTTCTCGAACCCAGTTTCCGTGTGGTTGTGGCCGATGATGAACCCCTGGCCCTGCTCCGCCTGAGCCGGACCTTGGTGGCCGCAGGGTGCTCCATCCTGGCGGAGTTCCAGGATGGGGCCACCCTCAGCGCCTGGCTCCAGAATCACCCTCTCCCCGATGCCCTCTTCCTGGATGTGAAGATGCCGGGGGCGACGGGCCTGGACATCCTGGCGGATGTGGGCCGTCAGGTGCCTGTGGTGCTGGTGACGGGCAACCCCGAGTTCGCCGTGGCCGCCTTCGATTTTGCCGCTGTGGACTTCCTCACCAAGCCCGTGAACCCCCTGCGCCTGGGCCTCAGCCTCCAGCGGGTGAAGGAATGGCAGGAGGCCCGGCAGATCAAGGAACCCCCTCGCCCCCTGCGAACCCCCCTCGTGAACCGCATTCCCGTCAAGGCCGGGGACGGCACGGTGCTCCTGGAGATCTCCAAGGTGGGGCACTTCGAGGTGGTGGAGGACGTGGTGTGGGTCTGGTCTGGTGGACTGCGCTTCAAGTCCTCCTGGCGCACCCTCACGGAGGTGGAGGCCGCCCTGTCGGGCACGCGTCTGGTGCGCATCAACCGCAACCTGATGGTAAGGCCCGAAGCGGTGCGGGGGCTCCGCACCCTGCCCAGCGGCCGCCGCTCCGTGCGCATGGCCGATGGCGCGGAACTGGAGGCCAGCCGCCGGGGTACCCACCAACTCCAGGAAGTGTTGGGAATGGAATAACTACCGCTTGTCGATGGCCGGCACCTGGGGCAGCTTCTGATCCATGTTGAGCAGTTCCCAGGTGAGGACGGCCATGCCCTGGATCATCTGGGTCCAGGCATCGGGCAGCACCTTGTCGAAGGTGTCCGTCAAACTGTGGTAGGCCGGACCATAGTTGGTGCCGTCCACCATGGCCACGAAAGAGGGCACCCCGGCCCAGCCGTAGGGGGCGTGGTCGCTGTAGCCCAGGCGACGATCCCCCACGGGCAGGTCCTTGATCCCCAGGTCGTGCACCGAGGTCATCAGGGCTCCCAGGGTGGGCCGGAGATCCTCCCGACCCCACAAATTCAGACCCTTCATATGGCCCGTACCCGTGTCCTGGTTGAGCACAGCCTGGATGCGCGACAGGTCCTTGGCGTGGGCGGCCACATGGGCCCGTGCCCCCACCAGGCCCTGCTCCTCCCCCGTCCAGAGCACCACCCGCAGCGTGCGGCGGGGTTTCAGTCCGCAGGCCCGGATGGCCCTGAGCACTTCCAGGGCCATGATGGCGCCCGTGCCGTTGTCCAGGGTGCCTGTGCCAAGGTCCCAGCTGTCGAAGTGCCCCCCCAGGATCACCACCTCCTCGGCCTTGTCGGTGCCGGGAAGGTCCGCCACCACGTTGTGGGCCTCCACAGGGTGGGTGCCCAGCTGTCCTCCCAGGTTTACCTCGACCTGCTGGGGTTTGCCCGAGGTCACCAAGCGGTGCAGCGTGCGGTAGGTTTCCTGGGGCAGGATGGCCGTGGGAACCTGGGGCTGGGCTGGATCCCGGCCTTCGCCTCCGCGCATGAGCACCAGGCCCTCCTTCTTGCCGGACATGGTGAAGGCCGCAAGGGCCCCTTCCCAGAGCAGCCAGGTGCCCATGGCCGCCCCTTCGGCCCGGGCCACATCACCGTCGGCGTGGTGAGGCACGGGTGGACGCGGGTCATCGGGCAGGGTGCGCATCACCACCCTCCCCTTGAGCTGGCCTTTCCACCGCTGGAGTTCCTCCATGGTGCGCGCGTCCACCACCACGAGGGTCCCCTTCACGGTACCTGGGGTGGCCTGGGTCCAGGCCATTTGTTGCATGGGAATGGGGCGGGGGTTCTCCCCCAGCAGCTGGCCCCCCTCTGGCCCGCGGGTCCAGGGCAGTCCGAAGGCGTAGGCCTCCTCGTGGACATTCGTGGCCCCGTAAGCGTGCAGCTTCTCCTGGATCCAGGCCTGGGCCCGCCGGAGGTTCGGGCTGGTGGTGAGGCGGGGGCCGAAGGTATCACTTAGATATTCCAAGTCCTTGAGGTGCTGCCGCGTCCCATGGATCTCTGCCACCAACCGCGCCCGGGGTGAGTCGGGGTCCGTGCCCGGGGCCAAGCTGTTTCGGA
Organism: uncultured Solibacteraceae bacterium; assembly: GCA_964589695.1. GTDB lineage: Bacteria > Acidobacteriota > Holophagae > Holophagales > Holophagaceae > CAZPUI01. The sequence continues at coordinate 4,805 of CAZPUI010000111.1, forward strand.
AGGGTGGCGCGGGGGTCTGGGCCACCAGGGCCAGGGAAGCAACCAGCAGGATGGCGCGTAAGGTTGGCATGGGCGACTCCACCCCTGCACCCTAGCATCGCGTTGCGAGGGTCGCCAGCCGAATGCGCTTGGGCTGAGATGTCCTGTTCGAGGGAGGGTCCCCGTGTGGCAGGGTTGGAAAGGTCCAGGGAAGGTTCCTCATGGCCTACACTGGCCGAGATAATGAAATCGTATAAAAAAATTAGACAACATAACCAATCTCCATTAGCGTTGTTAACCAAGTCTTTTGTATTGGCAAAGCTGGAGACAATGTGTCTAGACTTGGGCCTGGCACCCTCGGATGGATCCCATGCACCCCTTGCTTCAGTCCAGGACCTTCCCCCTGCGCCCCCCGCTGGCGCTCCTCCTGGCCCTGGCCTTGGCGTGCGGGTCCACCAGCGACCCCCAGGTCGATGCCTCGTCCTCCACCCCGCCCCCGGGACCCATCCCGTATCAGGTGGCTCCCCCCGCCGGGAAGCTGCCCCTCCCGCAGCATGATCCAGCCTTTGGAAGGGCCGACTACGAACGGATGTGCGAACGCCTCTTCCTTCTGAACAATTTCGGAATGTACCAGGGGGCCAACGATGGCACAGGCCTCATGTACCTGCACAACGGTCTGGATTTCTACCTCCCTAACGGGACCCCGATCTATGCCGTCAAGGCCGGAAAGGTGGTTCAAATCGATACGGCAATCCCTTCGTACCATCACATCGTGGTGGAGGATGCCGAGGACCCCCAGCTGGCCTGGCAGTACGCCCATGTGACGGGCTTCACCGCACGCGTGGGTGATGGAATCCAACAGGGACAGCGTCTGGGCGCCGTTTCCTTCGAGGGCCTACAGCACATCCACCTCAACCGACTGGTGCGGGCCGATGGGAACCCGTGGTTGAAAGGCGCGACCCTGACCCTGGATTCCCAGGATCGATTCGCGATTCCTGACACCGAGCCCCCCACCCTGGGGTCGGCCCTCCAGGTCCTGTCCACCGCCACGGGCAAGATCCTTTGCCAAGGAGCCCCCGCCCAGGGCAAGGTCCACCTGATCACGGCCATCCGTGACGGGGGCGAAAGGGCGCACGGGGCGGTGGCGAATTTCGCTGCCTATGGCGACCGCTTGGCCCCGCGGCGGGTTCGGATGACCCTGGGACCGATGGGGGGACCCGCCCTCCTGGTCCGCGAAACGGACCTATCCTTGCTCCAGCTGCCCTATGCCGCAGGGTCGGACCTCAACCGGGAACTGACGCTGAGGCTCTTCGTGCCCCCAGGTCTCGCCCAGGCGGAGCCTTCCCGGAACGGGGACCGTGCCTTCCTGAGCTTCATCCTGACCCAGTTGCCCGAGGTCAAGGCGCCCACGGCCCTGGAGCGCACCCAGCCCGGCGAGGCCTGGGACACGGCTGCCCTCAAGGCCGACGGCTCCCCACAATTCGCCGATGGCCTCTACGAAGTGAAGGTGGAGGCCTGGGATGGCGCCGGCAACGTCGCCCGTCGAACCCATGTTGTGGAGGTAGGCAATGCCTCGAAACGCTGAATCCCTGCCCCGCCTGGGGCTTGCCCTCGTCCTGGGGGGTATCTTCCTGACCTCCGCCTGCGGCTCGGGCCAGGGAGGTTCAGCCCTTCCCCCACCTCCCGTGGAGATCCTGGGGCCAATTCCTCCGGCGACGTCCTATCCCACCGATGGGGACAAAGCCTTCGGCATTGGCGCCACCCTGCTCTCCCAGATGAAGCTGACCACGGGGGGGGCCACCTGGCGTCCCGTCACCGCGACGGGCGGGGGGGATGCGACGACCTACACAGGCGATGCCGGGGTTCTAATTTTCCTGGCCCGCCTCCAGCGGGAACGGCCCCACCCCGAACTGAAAAAGGCCCTCCAACTGGGCGCATCCCGACTGGTGGGGGGCTACAGCCAGGGGAGTCCAAGCCTGATGGAGGGCAGGGCAGGCATTGGATGGGCCCTGCTGGAAGTCGCCGAGGTCCTGGGGGACCCCATCCTCAGACAGGCTGCCTTCGCCATCGGGGCCGAGGTGGCGGCGGATCGTAGCCTGGCCGTGAGTCGACCAGGGGACCTCTTCGGGCATGGCGGCTTGCCCCTCTTCCTCCTCAGGCTCCATCGCGCCAGTGGCGAGCCCCGTTGGCTGGAGGCGGCCCGGAGCAGCGCCGACGCCGCCTTGGCCCAGGGCACCCCCGACGGCGAGGGCCTCAAATTCGTCTGGCAGATGGACAAGCCCTACCACTACATCGGGTTTTCCCACGGGGCGGCGGGGGCAGGCTTCATGTTCTGCCGCGTGGCGGAGGCCCTGGGCCCCGACCAAGGCCGCCCCTACCTTGAGGCTGCCCGGCGCTGTGGTCGCTACGTGCAGTCCAAGGCCCAGGAGACATCGTTGGGGTTGAACTACAGTCGAAGGGAGCCCGACCAGCCCGAGGCAGCCCAGGTGGCCTGGTGCCATGGTGCCCCCGGCATCGGCCTCTTCTGGTTGGAGCTCTACCGCGTCACGAGGGACCCCCAGTACCTGGCCCTCGCCCGGCGCTGCGCCGACACCACCCGCCGCGTGGGTTTGGGCAAGGGCGCCTGCCTCTGCCATGGCTGTGCGGGCAACACCTGGTTGGCGCTCTCGCTCTATCGGGTCCTGGGGGAGAAGGCCTATCTGGAAATCGCCCAGGCAGGGGCCACCCATCTCTGGAACCAGACCCGGGAGGCCGGGCGGCAGTACCCCACCTGGCTGGGAGATGATGGCAGTGTGGGTCGTGGCGTGGGCCTCTACACCGGCATGGCGGGCATAGGGTGCTTTTACCTCTCCCTGCACCGCGATGGTCGGGATTCCATGCCCCTCCTGGATTAGGGCCGCGCCCACCGGTTCAAATGGGAGTGGCGCTTCACCTGGTTCCCCGACGAGAAGCTGCATTGCTTGAGTCGCCGCGACGAGAACACGCTGGAGGGTGACCAAAGGCACAAGGGCAGCGGCTCAGCTGGGTGGGCTCCTTCGGGGTGCGGCGACCGCTTCCCGGAGGAACATTCGACGGCAGGCGCGGTACCGAGCCCAGGCGATGACCACGAGGAGGGCCGACACCCCGGGCACGGCGCTGAGGAAGAGCAGGAGGAGCCTCAGGGGCAGACGGACCAGGGCGGCCAGGTAGCGGTCCAGGAAGCGGCGTTCCCAGCCCAGGTGGGCCCTGAGGGGTCGGATCAGGCGAACCTGGTTCCACAGGCTGATGGTGATCCAGCCCAACACAGGCACGAGGCAGACCAGGGCCTGGAGGGCCCATCCCGTGCGCCCTTCCACCCGGGCCAGGTAGGCACGGGGGCTCCAGGCGTTCTCCCACAGGCTCCGGCCGCAGGCTGCGCAGGGGGAATGGAAGCCGGGGGGGATGGGGGACGCACATCCTGGACACCGGCGGTGCTCCAGGAGCGTCCAACGATGGTCCTCCAGGGCCTCCCCCAGGACGCGGTGGGTGGTCGTCTGGCCCAGGATCCCGAGGCTTCCCACGGCTTCCTGTGGGGCACCACATTTCCGGCAAGCAGGGGCGGCATTGGGGATCCCCTGGGTCCCACAGGCCGGACAGGCGTGAACCCTCCGCGCTTCGTAACGGGCCAGGAGGCGGCTCACCCCGACCAGGGCAACCAGGCCACCGAGCACCAGGATTCCGCCCAGGAAGAGGCTGAAAAGGGACAGCACCACCATAAGGACCACGAAGGACTCCTGGGCCCAGTTCAGGAGGGTCTGAAGGCCCAGGTCGTCGTCTTCGTCCAGGCTTGCGAGGGTACGGTGGAGTCCAGCCTGGGCCGAAGCGAGGAAGAGGGTGAGGCCCCCCGCCGCCGTGGTCCCCAGGAGAGGAACCCCGTAGCCCAGTGCCCCGCCCCAGGTCCTAGCCTCCTGGGCCTGGGCAGGCGAGAGGAAGCCAAACACCAGGAGGGCCGTCATCAGGGGGCGGCACCAAAGGACCAGGTCCTCATGCAGGAACTGCCGAAGGTCAGGATCCCGCTGGGCTAGGAGTTCCGCCAAGGCCAGGAGGCCCAGGACCCCCACCGTGAGGGGGTGGGTGAACCACGTGGGGGCCGCCTGTGCAAGTTCGCGGATGGATTCCAGGTTCCACCAACCATGGACACGGTGGAGGTGGAGGATCAGCGACAGCAGGAAGGGGGGCAGGAAGAGACGCAGGCTCCCGAGGCCTGCCAATGCAAGGATTCCGTGCACAGCGTCCAGGGTTTGCATGTCGAACGCGACCTCCGGGCGTACCAGGGCATCGTTGGACTCGCAGGCAGCTTCGGACTTGGAGTACGAGTCTCGCGATGGGCGATGTGGGCGGGGTTTGCTTCAACCCAGCTGTTTGATCGTGCCCGCTTCCCGTCGAGCATGAACATCATTTTCACTTGCGATCAAGCAACCCCGGGCAAGCGGGTGTTGTCGGCAGTTTCCCTTTTTGGGCGTCAGGTAAAGGGCGACGCCGAAGCCCAGCAGGTCCGTCCGGGGTCCGTCCCATGCCCCTGAAAATCCGGCTGGTGTCCCGGGGAGCCACCTGGTGCGGGGGTCAGCGGCATGCTGGGGCCTCTGGAGGTCCCATGTCCGCTGAACGTGCCCCGGGCCGCTACGCCGATATCGATTTCGTGCGGGTGATGGCCATTCTGCTGCTGCATCTCTTCCATACCGGCATGATGTTCAATCCTTGGCCCTGGCATATGAAGAACGGCGAACTCCTGTCCTCCCTGGTCATCCCCTGGGAGGTGCTCCATGCCTTCCGCATGCCGCTCCTCATGGTGGTGGCGGGGGCGGGCACGGCTTGGGCCCTGGGTCGGCGCAGCCTGGGGTCCTTCGCCCGGGAGCGGAGCCTTCGCCTGCTGCTGCCCCTGTTCGTGGGTATCTTCGTCCTCGTGCCCCCCCAGATCTACATCGAGCGCAGCCTCCAGGGGGTCTGCCATCCCACCTACCTGGATTCCCTCCCGGATGCGGCCTTCCAGGGGAGTTTCTGGGAGTTCTACCCCTCGGTCTTCCGGATGGTGTCCTATCCCGCGGGCAACACGAGCTGGCATCACCTGTGGTTCGTGGCCTACCTCTTCACCTACTGCATCCTGGCCCTGCCCCTCTTCGCCTGGCTCCGGCGGCCCTCCGGATTGCGGGCCCTGGCCCTTGCGGAGGCCTGGCTGGCCAAGGGCGTTCGGCTCTACCTGCTCTTCATCCCCCTGTTCCTGGCCCAGGTGCTGCTCCGGCGCTTCCCCCAGACCGGGGACCTGCTCCATGACGCCCGGATCCTGACCTACTTCGGCCTGCTCTTCCTCCTGGGCCACCTCCTGGCCCGCTGTCCCGCCCTCATGGACCGGGCCGTGAGCCTGCGGGGCACCAGCCTGGGATTGGGGCTCCTGCTCCTGGCGGGGTTGCTGCCCACCGGTGACTTTCCCTTTCCCTTCGAGCACCTGGCGGTCTACGGGTGTGTCTGGCTCATGATCCTGGCCATCCTTGGTTACGCCCGGAAGCACATCACCCAGCGCAGGCCCTGGCTGGCCTACGCCCAGGAGCTGGCCTATCCCTTCTACATCCTCCACCAAACGGTGATCGTGCTGGTGGGCTACCGCCTGCTGAACCTGCCGGTGGGCCCCTGGACCAAGTTTGGCCTGGTCCTGGGCCTTTCCTTCGGACTCACCCTGGGGCTCTGTGAGGTGGTTCGGCGCATCCCCTTCCTGCGCCCCCTCCTGGGCCTGAAGCCCGCCCCCAAGGAGGCCTCTGGACTGCGTTTGGCCAGTGGCCATACTGCCTGACATGCCTGCACCCTCCCCAAGTCCCTGGCAATGGCCCCGCATCCGCCTGAAACCGGCCTTGGTGGTGCTGGGCATCCTCATCGGCATGGCGCTGATCCAGGCGGCCACCGTGGGGCTCAGCATGCGGGCGAATGGGGACACGACCCCCTGGAGCCGCCCCCTGATTTGGGAATTGACGGGATGGATGAGTGGGTACCTGCTCCTGCCCATTCCACTCGCAGCCTTCCAGAATGCGCCCGTGCCTGCGGCCGGGTGGCGGTGGGCCCTGGCGGTCCACATTCCGGCCTTCCTGCTCTTTGCCCTGCTGGATCCCTTGCTCTTCCTGGGGTTCCGCCACCTGGTCTACCCTGCGCTGGGGTTCGGGGAGTACTTCTACGGCCGATGGCAGCTCCTACTGCCCATGGAATGGCTCAAGATCCTGATCTGGTACGTGATCCTGGGGGTGTCCTGGACCCTCTATGCCCATGTGCAGGAGGGACGCACACGCGCCCTGGGCGAGGCCAGACTCCGCAGCGAGCTCCAGGAGGCCCGTCTCCAGGCCCTCTCGGCCCAGCTCGATCCCCATTTCCTCTTCAATGCCCTGCACACTGTCGTGCACCTCATTCCCACGGCGCCGCGCCGCGCGGCGCAGGCGGCCGAACAGGTGGCCGGACTGCTCCGGACCACCATCGAAGAGGATCGCGATCTGGTCTCGCTGCCGGGGGAGTGGGCTTTCGTCGAGCGTTACCTGGAGCTGGAGCGGATTCGAATAGCGAGACGGTCCGTCCGGCCGCCGAGGGCGTGCGCGCGAGCCGGTGGCGCCGGGGCTCAGGCGGTGGCCGCGCCGATCGCCCCGTCGAGGTCCCAAATGATGTCGTCGATCGTCTCCAGGCCCACCGACACGCCCACCATGTCCTCGCCGACCCCCCGCGCCACCCGACCCCCCCCGGCCGGCCCGGGGGGCGCGCTGG
>CAZPUI010000112.1:0-11535 GCA_964589695.1 uncultured Solibacteraceae bacterium
TTGCCCGACCCCGTGGGCCCCGTCACCAGCACCATGCCGTAAGGTTTGGAAATCTGGCGGTCCCACATCACCAGACTCTCGGGTTCGAAGCCCAGCTTGGTGAGGTCCAGCATGAGCTTGGAGCTGTCCAGGAGCCGGAGCACGATCTTCTCGCCAAAGAGCGTGGGCAGGATGGACACCCGGTAATCCACGGTCTTGGAGGCTCCACCCACGGCCACCTTGAGCTTGATGCGGCCATCCTGGGGCAGGCGCTTCTCGGCAATGTTGAGCTTGGCGAGGATCTTGATGCGGGACGTGACCGGATCCTTGAGCTTGATGTTCGGCCGCATCACCTCCAGCAGCAGACCATCAATGCGGAACCGGATCCGATAGTGCTTTTCGTAGGGCTCGATGTGAATGTCGGAAGCACCGCGGCGAATGGCATCGATGAGGACCATGTTCACCAGACGAACGACGGGCGCCTCTTCCCCCCCCTTCATCAGGGCGGCGGCATTGATGTTCTCGTCCTCCTCGATGGTCTCGAAGTCCGTGTCCGCCCCGGAAAGTTCGCCCTCCAGGTCCCGGAGGTCCATCTGGTCGGCCTCATCCGCAAAGGCCTTCTCGAAATTGGCCGCCGTGTTGGCCCCCTCGCCCAGCAGTTGCTCGGCTGTGAGCTGTCCCATGGGTTTGGCGATGGACTCCTTGGGCCGGGAGGGGGAGGAGCCTGAGGGTGCCTGCTCCCGCAACCTCACGGCACTGGTGCCCCCGTAATACTTTTCGATGGCCCGAATAAGGCCCATCTCGGAGGACACCACCGGATCGATGTTGTAACCGGTGTGGAACCGCACATCGTCCATGGCGAAGATGTCCGTGGGATCCGACATGGCCAGGGTGAGTACGTTCCCAGAACGCTGGAGGGGCAGGACCTTGTGCTTGTTGGCCAGTTCCGTGGGCACGATGGAGATGACACTGGGCTCGATCTGAGGCCACTGGTCGAGGTCGGCGGCCGGCACCCCGTACTGCATGCCCAGGAAGCTCACAATGTCCTGGTCGGAGCAGGAGCCAAGCCGGACCACGATGCTTCCGAGCTTGCCACCCTCCCGCCGTTGCACTTTGAGGGCATCTTCTAACTGGGCCTCAGTGATCAACTGGGCCTTGACGAGCATATCGCCGAGCTTGCTGGCCAAGGTGTGCCTCCGATGGGGTTTGAAGAATAGCACCCCCGTGCTGGTGCGTCATAAGGGATAGGACATGGGAAGGGTCGACCTCAAGTCTTGCACGATCGGGCCTTTGCCGAGAAGGATGGGCGTTCCCCACCGGCCCCTGGCACTCCTGGGAGGGCCGGATATGCTTGGGGCATGTCTCCCGTGAAACCTAACCCCATCCGGCTGGACCAGGTCCGCGAACTGATTCGGGAAAAGGGTTTGTCCCGCCAAGATCTCGAGCTGCTCGACGAGATCCTCCGATTGGGCACCACGGATCTCTCTCCCATCCTGGAGACCCCACTGGGGGCGGGCATCCTGGAAGAGGAATCGCCCTCCATCACCCGCCTTCGGCGATCCTTCGGTCTCTTCCTCGCCTTCCTGAACCAGTTCTCGGACAAACGCCTGGGTGAGCTGCGCCTGGCCATGGGTTTGGTCCTGCAGCACAGCCTTGCCCAGCTGGGCAACCTCGCCCAAACGGCCCACCACGACATCCTGAGCAAGCACCAGGAACCGGACTGGGTGCTCCATCTCATGGACCTCATCGCCTCCCTTCGCACCATGGCCACCGCCCTGGGCAACGAGGACCAGGACCATTTCCGGGCCCACTGGCACGATTTCCTCCAGGAGAGTCGCGATCATTTCCGGCAGCTCTTCCAGGTGCTGGCGGAACGCAAGGAAGGTCCCCACCTCGCCCATCGCCTGAACCAGCAGATGAAGTCCCTGAACCGCGCCCTTGGGTCCACCACGGGACGCCCCATCGAGCACGTTCGCAAGCTGGAGGCCTTGCTGGAGAGTGCCCTCCCCGAGGAGACCCGCCATCGGGCCGAACCCCTCCTGCTCGTCCAGCACGTCATCACCAGCCTGCGCATGTCGCTCCTCCGTCCCCTGGACCGGGGTATGCACTGGCCGGCCCTGGAGCATGTGCGGGGCAGCCTCCAGTGGCTCTGGGATCACCTCGGCTGGATCCTCCCCCGGGTGGAGAAGGGCATCCTGGAACGCAGCCTCCCCCTGGAAGTGCGCGACCTTCTGAAGGCCCTCCGCCAGAGTCAGCCCGATGCCTTCAGGATCGTGGCCCGGGCCCTGGCCAGCCACCTGGCCCTGCTCAGTTTCGTGGAACACCTCGAACCCGCGGTCAACATGTCCATGCGGGATCGCTATTCCGCCGTCCCTCTCTTCTTTGTGGTGGAGACCGAACTGGGTCGACTGGCCGAAAGGGTCTACCATCCCCGGGCGGCGGAGCTGCTCCCCAAACGCAGCGAGGAGTCCCTGCTCCTGGGGGCCTTACTGCGCCAGGCCGTGCTTTCCCTGCTCCAGGACCAGGCCACCATTCGCGGCCTGCTGCAACAGACGCTGGTCACCAACGACACTGACCAATTGGCCACCACCCTGGACAACCTGAAGGCCCTTCTGCTCAACCACCAACGCCAGCTCATGGCCGACCTGGTGGGGCTCTTCTCCCCTGAGCTTCGCCAGCGCCTCTTCCCCGATTCTCCATCCCTGACGGAGGAGGGCGATCGGTTGCGGCAGCGGCTCCGGCGCCTGTGGGAATTTTTGGATCCAGCCAACCAGCAGGTTCAGGTCCACTTGGAGTTGCAGGACTGGCCACGGCTGGCTCTGGCGCTGGCCCAATGCCAGAACCAGGTGGCGGCCTTCCGCCGGAGCCCGGAGTTCCTGCTGATCCGCAGCCAGGACCGGTCGGATTTTGACCGCCTCACCCAAACCTTCAGCCGATGCCTGGACAACCCCGACGACATTCAGAAGGCGCTGCGGGACGGTGCCGAGCTGGCAGGGGAACTGCTTCGCTTCCTGGATGTCTTCCTGTTGAGGATCAATGCCCGCGTGCCCTTGATACGCCTGGACTACACCATCTCCAGGGAAGCCAGTGCCCTGGCCAGGCAGATGCTGTCCCTGGCCACGGGAGGGCCTGAACGGGTGCGCGCCTCCCACAAGCTCATCCAGACCACCAAGCCCCTTGGGGTCAGGGATCCCCAGGCCCTGAACCTGCTCAAGCGCTGGGTCCGTGCCGAACGTGGCGGGCGGGATGTGACCCAACTCCTGGAGTCCCTTGCCTCCCATCTGGACCGACTCTCCTCTCGGCTCGAAGCGGCTCTGAACTGAATCCCATGACCCGTATCCACTGGCAGGAAATTCACCCCTCCGAGCGCTCCCAAGGCCTCGCCGAGAGCCTGGACCGTTGGGATTTCAAGATCCAACCCGGTGCGGGGGAAGGCATCGTGCTCCTGGTGGTGGATCGGCCCGCCCCCCGCTTCCTCCCAGTCCTCGGGTCCGATGTGCTCTGGTGGGTGAAGGAAGCCTCCCCCGAAGAGGTCAGTGGCGTCCTGGCCCTGCGCCCTGGCTGGGTCATCCGCCAGTCCAGTCCCTTTGAGGCGGTCCGGGAGGCCCTCGAGCACCTCCGCCACCGGGACCTTGGCGCGGAGGGATGGCTGCGCCAGATGCTGCACCTGGCCACCTTGGACGAACTTCTGCGCCTCGTGCTGGTGCGGGCCATGAAGATTTCCCGAGCGGAACATGGGGCCATCTGGGTCCGCCAGGACGATATGTTCTACCAGCGCACTGGCGAAGGCTTCCCGGAAGCGCCCGTGCCCCCCGGAGAAGCCGCCGTTCTGCTGCGCCAGGCCGAGGCCTGGCTGCTCTGCCCCAGCGAGCAGATGGGTTTCCTTCGGCTCAAGAATCCCCAAGGTGATCCCCGCCAGTTCCTGGGTTGGATCACGGATGTGGAGGACCTCCTCATCAACGCCTGGCGCCTGGAAGCAAGCCAGGCCCTTTCCTTCAAGGACGACCTCACGGTGGCCCAGAACCGGCGCTGCCTCGAGGCTGAACTTCCAGGAGCCGTGCGTGATGCAGCCGCCCGGGGTGATCGCCTCTCCCTTCTGTTCCTGGATGTCGACAACCTGAAGCAGTTGAACAGCCAGTACGGCCACCCCACGGGCAGCAAGGTGCTCACCCATGTTGCCCAGGAGGCCCATCGCCTCATCCGCAACCAGGATCGGCTCTACCGCTATGGGGGCGACGAGTTCTGTGTCGTGCTCCGCGGCACCCCCGCCATCGGTGCCACCAAGCTCGGCGAGCGCCTCATCGAAAGCCTGATGACCCACCCCCTCGACCTTCCCCAGGGCCAGATCCAGATTTCCATCAGCATCGGTATTGCCGTGTTCCCGGACCACGCCGATGGTGCCGAACACCTGGTGGACCGGGCCGACCGGGCGCTCTTCCAGGCCAAGCGTGAAGGCAAAGGCAAGGTGGTGCTGGCGAATTAGAGCGTCGCGGCCACTTCCCGCAGCAAGGCCTCGGCATTGGGGTTGCGTACCAAGTGGCGTGCCAGTCCCAAGGCGGCCTCCCCAGTCCGGCGCAGATCCTTCCCTCGACCGGCCAGGACGGTCAAGGGGCCACGCCAGGGTTCCAGTTCGAGTGCCTTGCCCGCCTGGAGTCGGGCCACATCCGCCAGGACCCGGATCAGGGATTCCAGGCACTGGCTCATCTGCTCACTCTGGGCGCGGGAGGAGCTTTTGTCCGGCAGCAGGCGAGAGGCAACCTCTCCGAAGGGACGCCCCAGCGCCAGATCGAGCCATGCCTCCACTTCCTGCACCACCCGATCGAAGGAGGCCCGATCGAGGAATCTCAGCGTCCCACCGGACACGGCGAGCCACCGTGCCCGCTCGCCCTCCTCCCAGCCGGCCGAGGCTGCGATCTCCCACACCGCTTCGGACCCCAGGGGCAGGAAGGCGAGTCGTTCGCATCGTGAACGGATGGTCTGCAGGACAGCCTCGGGACGGTGGGTCACGAGGAGGAAGTGGGTGCCTTCCGGGGGTTCCTCCAGGGTCTTGAGCAGCATGTTGGCACTGGCGCCGTTGAGCCGGTGAGCCTCTTCGATGAGAATCCAGCGGTGGCAACGCGGCGGGGGCGCCTGGTGGGCCCAGCGGATGACGCCCCCCTCCACCAGATCATCCTCCCGAATGACGCCGATCCGGATCAAGCCGGCCTTGCCCTCGGGGGCAATGCGCAGAAGGTTCGGCAGCTCCGTGGGAAGGGGGTCCTCCAGGAAGGGGCGACACCCGGCACATTCGCCACATGCGGTGCGGCGAAAGCAGAGCTCACGCTGGGCGAGCTCCAGGGCACAGCGCCGCTTCCCGATGCCCTCGGGCCCCGTGAAGAGGAGGGAACCCACCATGCGCCCTGAACTTACCCGTTCGACCAAACGCTGGCGCAGTTCCTCATGGCCTCGAAGGCTGGGGGCGAACATGCTAGTCGGCCTTGTAGCCGGAGGAGCGAAGCAGCCTGGAAATGGGACTCCAGATGGCCGCCGCCACACGATCCGCGGGACTGTCGGCCTGAATCAAGACCACCCGATGGGGTTCGCGCTGGGCGATGGCCAGGAAGCGCTTCCGGACCTTGCGATGGAAGTCCAGGGCCTCCTCGTCAAAACGGGTTTCCTTGAAGAGGCTTCCCATGGCGCTGTTGCGGGCAGCCACCCGGGCAAGGCTGACCTCAGGGTCCAGGTCCAGGATCAGGGTCAGGTGGGGACGGAGTCGCCCCAGCACCACCTCCGAGAGTTTGTCCAGCACACTCTCTGGAACTCCCTGGGCCCCCTGGTAGGCCCGGGTGGAGTCATCGAAGCGATCCAGCAGCAGGATGCGCCCCGCCTCCAGTCCCGGCCGCACGACCTGAGCCAGATGCTGGGCCCGATCCGCGTAGAAGAGCAGGAGTTCAGCGTCTGCGTTCCAGCGATCCCCGGAAGGATGGGGGGCCAGGAGCAGGTTTCGGAGCTCAAGGCCCAGGGGGGTTCCCCCGGGTTCCCGGGACATGGTCAAGGGCAGGTTGAGCTGTTCGAGACGCGCAGCCAACCGCTGGAGTTGGGTGCTTTTCCCAGACCCCTCCACGCCTTCCATGGTGATCAGCAATCCGGTCAAGCCCAGCCCCCAACCCAAGATGATGAGTCTACCGCTGTTGCATGATGAGGAAGGGCTGCATCCGGGATTGAATGGGCCTATCCTGGGAACAATTCTGCCGGAGTCTGATGTGTTCGAGCCCTTGCGCTGTCCTGGATGCCAAACCTCCTACCAGCTCCGCCGAGCGCGCGTGCACGAGGGGCTCCGGAGAGCCCAGTGCTTCCGGTGCCAGGAAATTTTCCCGATCGTGGCTGAAGTCTCCCTCCTCCTGATGCCCCCATCCACGGAGGCAAACCTACCCCTCCACCCACCCTTGGATTCCCGGAGCCTGGCGGAAGAGCTGGACATCGAAGCCCTGGAAACACCCCTGGTGGAGGAACCCACGGAGCTCGAGGACCTCCAGGAGGTCGAACTGGGGGCCGGCGACCCCCTTTCGGTCGAAGACTTGCATCCATCCCTGGAGGTCCCCCCCGAAGGCCCGGTGGACCTTCCGCCCTCCATGGAAGACCTTCCGGAACCCCTTGTGGACGCCTCCTTCGAGGACCTGCAGCCCTCCCTGGAGATCCTCTCCCCGGGCATGGAAGCGCTGCCTCCGGTTCCCGCGCCCCCCATTCCGGAGACCAAGGACCTCACCCCCCCCAGCGCTCCCCTGCTGATGGAAGTGCCCCTGGTTCCCTCCGCCAGCCTCCCCGCCAACCTTGACCCCGTACCCTTCGATCTGTCGGACCTGGGAATGCTGGAACCCCTTCCTGAACCCAGCCCGGCGACCGAGGTCGGCACTGCCCCGGCCAATGCCCCCACCCTTACCCTGGGGGACCTGGACTCCACGGACGACGAGATCCTGGACAAGACCCTGCTGGTGGAACCCCCCAAACCTGCCAACCGGGATGCGGGTGGAGGCTTCAGCTCCGCCAAGGACGCCATTTCCCGGATCCTGGGCGGGCTGAATGCCCCTGCCGGGGCCCAAGGCGGGACCCCCCTGCCGGGACGACGCACCAGCCAGAGTGGGGTGGACATGGAAGCGACCCTGGATGCCCTGGAGCACACCCTGGGGGGTACTCCAGCACCCCAGGCCCCCGTTCCAGCACCCGTGGTTCCTTCGACACCCACACCACCCTCACCCACTGCCACCATGGGCTCCACCGTCCGGCTTTCCATGGATGAGCTGAGGGCGGCCATGGGCGCCACGCCACCTGCCGAGCCTCGTCCTGCCCCCACCGCGGCGCCTCTGCTCCCCAGTCCTCCCACAGACGCGCTCAACCGTTTCGGAACCCTTCCGCGGTCCCCCCTGCCCACCCCCGCGCCCCCGACGGTCAGTGCCGAAGAGGATCCCAACCTGCTGAAGGTGCAGGTCAACGGCGAGACCTACACCAATGTCGCCATCGATCATCTCGTCGAGTGGGTGGAACAGGGCCGGGTCCTGGAGAGCCATCTGGTGGCCCGCCAATTCAGTGATCACTGGATCGAAGCGGCCAAGGTGCCGGCGCTCCGTCCCATCTTCGAGCGGATGAAGCGCATGCGCAGCGAGCCGGTCCCCTCCTTCGGCGATGCCCAGGCTCCCCAGAAAAAGAGTCTCTTCGGCGGCCTCTTTGGCAGGAACTGAAATGAACATGCGCGCCTTTCCCCTCGCGCTCCTGGCCGGTGGCCTCCTGGTCGCCCAGGAGCCCCCCCCCAAGCCCACCCCTGCGGCCACTGCCCCCCTGAGCTTCTTCAGTCAGCGGTTCAAATACCACTGGGACCAGTTGATCCCCATGAAGGCCGAGGTGGATGGGATCCGCATCCTTTCCATCTTTTTCAACCGGCGGGAACTCAAGAGCGGCCCCTTCAAGGGCGCGGAATTCGGCACCCGGGCGCGGATCGAGGTGGCCAACAGCTCCAAGCGGGCTCGGGCCGTGGGATTCGCCGTGGCGGTCTTCGATGGGGATGACCGGCTGCTGGGCGTCGCCAGCGGAGGCACTCGGCTGTTTTCCCTTAAACCCAACACCACCACGAGCTACGACCTGAATTTCGACCAAGTGCTGGAGCGCCTTCCCCACGGCGCCACCTTCGTCCTCAGCGTGGAGATGGGCGAGTAGGCCCCAGAACCCTCTAAGTCGCCTCCTGCTCCCGATAGCGCGCAAGGATCTCCGCGGGGGTGACCGTGGCCGTGCCCACCTTGGCCACCACGAGCCCCGCGGCGGCGTTGGCCAGCATGGCGGCCTCGGCCCAGGGTGCGCCGGAAGCCACTGCCGCGGAGAAGACCGCGATGACGGTATCGCCGGCCCCGCTCACATCGAAGACTTCCCGTGCCTCCGTGGGAATCATCCAGGGGGCCTTGTGGCTGCCCTTGGCTTCGAAAAGGGCCATGCCACGCTCACTGCGGGTCACCAGGAGTCCTCCCAGGTCAAGGTCCCCGAGCAGGGAGCGTCCCGCCGCCACCACGTCCTCATCGGAATGGGAGGAACGGCCTGCCAGGGCGGCCAGCTCCTTGGTGTTGGGCGTCATGAGGGTGGCCCCCTGGTAGAGGGTCCGATGCTCGGGTTTGGGGTCCACGATCCAGGGAGTACCCAGCTTCAGACAGCGCTGGCGAACCCTCTCCATGATCCCGGGACAGATGACCCCTTTGGCATAGTCGCTGACGATCAGGGCATCCGCCGTTTTCAGCACATCCTCCAGGGAGTCCAGGAGCCCTTCCATGACCTCGGGACTGAGTTCTCCGGGTTCCTCCCGATCGATGCGAAGCATCTGCTGCTGCTGGCCAATCACCCGGGTCTTGATGATGGTGGGCCGGGCGGGATCAAAGACGATGGTGTCCGCAGCGATCTCTTGGCGCGCCAGCAGGGAAAGCAGACGCTCCCCTGCGGAATCGTTCTGGAGGGTGCCCACCACCAAGGGCTCGGCACCGATGGCGCGGAGGTTGGCCGCCACATTGGCCGCCCCCCCCAACACAGCCTGCTCCCGGGTCACGCGGATGATGGGGACGGGGGCCTCGGGGCTGATGCGATGCACCTCCCCGTAGAGGTACTCGTCCAGCATCAGGTCGCCCAGCACCGCGACCTTGCGCCCCTGCAGGGACTCCAAAAGGGTCTCGACTCGCTTCCGATCCAGTCGCATGGTCATGCTCCTAGGGCAGGGGCAGGAGAACGGGAATGCCCTCCTCGATGGGATATCGCCGCTGACAACGCTGGCACACAAGGACCTGCTCCCCTTCCTGGAGCTCGCCGTGACAGGGGGCCCCATCCAATTCCGAGGGACAGCAGAGGATGGACACGAGGTCCTGGCTCAGCTTGGATTTGGATTCGGACATAGGCAGCTCCTGGGCGAACGGGAGTCCTGTAGTCTACCTTGAACCCTTGCAGCCCCTGCCTCGAGGAACCCATGTCCACGCCGTTCACATTGACCTTTGAAGCCGCGGTGGAGCGTCCCCTCTCAGCCGTTTTTCGCACACCCCAAGGCGGGTGGGAGGGCCATGACTACCACGTGGAAGTGGTGACCTGCCGGGAGGGACTGGATGGCTTCGATGTGGTGATGGATTTCCGGGACCTGGAGGCGACCCTGGAAGCAGAACTGGCACCCTTCCAGGGTCGGCTCCTTTCGGAGCTCGGACTGGAGGGCCCCTTGGCCCTGGCGGCTCGCCTGGTGGTACGCCTCGGCCCCCACGTCCCTGCCCCGGCCCGGCTCCGGGAGGTGGCCCTCAGGGATGGGCGGGGGCGACGGATCGCCCTGCGGCCCTAGGTCTCGGCATGCGCGTCTGGATCCCCCTGGCCGCCCTCGCCCTGGCCCTGAGTCCCCTGGCGGTCCTGCACCCGGTGCAGGTGGTGGGGCACAGCATGGAGCCCTCCCTGGCCCCAGGCCAGGTGCGCTGGGTCCTGCGGGCCTGGGTGGCAGCCTCACCTCGGCGAGGCGAGGTGTGGCTGGTGGAGACCCCCGAAGGCCCCGCCCTGAAGCGGGTGGTGGGCCTCCCGGGGGACCGGCTCGAGGAACGTCTCGACGGGCTGTGGTTGAATGGCAGGTTCTACGACGAACCCTGGGTTTCCCAACCCGAGCGCACCCCCCGGGGCCCCTGGGCGGCGGAGGACGGGTTCCTCGTCCTGGGCGATAACCGACCCCAGAGCCGGGATTCCCGGACCTTCGGACCGCTGCCCACCTCCGCCCTCCTGGGAAGGGTCCTCATTCCTTGAATCGTTCAGGACAACCGGCGTCCCAGCGGCTAGGCTGGGGGTTGGATCCCCCATGGCACTCCCCCCGACCGCACCCCCACCGGCCGCGCTCTGTCTGGCCTTCTCCCTCAGCCGTTGGACCGAACGGCGGAAGGCTGAGCTTTGGGAGGGCTACCTGGCCGAGGGGGTTCCCCCCACCCAGGGACCCGAAACCCGGGAATTGGAGCGGCTGGACCGGGAGATGGAGCGCCACCACCAGATGGCCCGAACCCGGGGAGCCGCCCTGGTGCTGCCGGGGGATCCCGGCCTCGACCATCTGTGGTCGGGCCTCCCCTACCCCCTGGCCCTGTGGGTACAGGGCACCCTGCCCCCCGCCACCCCCACCCTGGCGATGGTGGGGAGCCGTCAGGCCACCTCCCGGGGCCGCACCCGCGCCCGGGACTGGGCCCGGCAGCTCACCCAGGCGGGGGTGGGCATCCTCTCGGGCCTGGCCCGAGGCATCGATGCGGCCGCCCACGAGGGGGCCCTGGAGGTGGGCCCCACCTGGGGCGTCATGGGTTCGGGGCTGGACCATCCCTACCCCCCCGAGCACCGCGACCTCATGGCCCGGATGGTCGCGGGGGGCGGGGGTGTCCTGACCCCCTTCCCCCCGGAGGCCCAGCCCCAGAAATGGCACTTCCCTCGGCGGAACGTTTTGCTGGCCGCCTGGACTTCGGGGGTGCTCCTGGTGGAGGGCCAAGTCCAGAGCGGAAGCCTGGTGACGGCCCGGCTAGCGTTGGACCTGGGAAGGGAACTTTGGGTCTGTCCTGGCGCCCCGGAGGATCCCTCCGCCGCGGGTCCCAACGCCCTCCTGCGGGAGGGTGCGGCCCGCGTGGCGCGCTCCCCGGAAGACCTCCTGGAGGACCTGGGCCACATCCCGGGCTTGACAACCCTGCGGGGGTTGGGCCCATTATCGCAGTCCTGGAGTCTCACGTGACCAAGCTGGTGATTGTCGAAAGCCCTTCCAAGGCGAAAACCATCGTGAAGTACCTCGGCAAGGGGTACAAGGTCATGGCCTCCGTGGGCCACATCCGCGATCTCCCCAAGAAACTGGGGGTCGATGTGGATGGTGACTTCGAGGAGGAATACGAGATCCCCACCACCAAGGCCAAGGTGGTCCAGGGCCTGAAGGCCGCCGCCAAGGAAGCCCAGGAGCTGATCCTCGCCACCGACCCTGACCGGGAAGGGGAGGCCATCAGTTGGCACTTGATGGAGGCCATCAAGCCCCCCAAGGCCACCGTGGTCAAGCGGGTGCTCTTCCACGAG
>CAZPUI010000113.1:0-11412 GCA_964589695.1 uncultured Solibacteraceae bacterium
CCTCCAGTCCGGCCGTGCAATGACCGGACATGCGTGGAAGGTGCCCCTGTTCGCTTCCACCCTGGCCCGCTTCGGCTGGCAGGCAGGTCCCGAGGCCCGGGCCCTGGCCGCCCGCTGCGAAAACCCCCTGGACGCCGCACTCATCCTGGCCCTGGAGGGAGAGGGATTGGCCTTCGAGGGCCCCTTGGACGATTGGCGCCAGGTCATGCAGGGGGAGGCCCGACGTCGGCTCTATCCCTCCCGTTTCGCCATCACCCATCCCGCCGGCCCCTTGGTGGCGGATCGTTTCTTCGCCCTGGCCTCGAGCACCCTGGGGCACTTGGCCCAGCAGGATCCCGGGGGCATCGCGGCCCTCATGCCCTTCGAGGCCCTGTCGGAGCCGCCACGCGGGTGGTGCCCTGCGGGGGGGGAATCCCGCGCCTCCAGGGCGCACCTCTCCCGGGGGGCCTTCCCCAGCGGCCGGGCCCGGGCCCGGCACTGGCGGGGGCTTCCCATCCAGGATCACACCCTCGGGGTGACGGGCCTCTCCCTGTGGATGGGCCGTCAGCTCGCCAAAGTCACCTCCGTGGACCTGCCCCTGCTTCACGGGGGTGCCATCGGCCACGATGTGGGGAAATTCGGGTGCGTGGGGGATGAGGCCCGGCGCATCCCACGCCTGCACTACTACTACACCCACCAGTACTATGCGGAACGAGGGCTGCCAGGGCTCGGGCACATCGCCACCAACCACAGCTGCTGGGACCTGGAACGAATCCGGTTGCCCATCGAAAGCCAGCTCCTGATCTACGCCGATTTCCGGGTGAAGGATGTGGTGGATCCCGAGGGTCGTCGCCGCATGGCCATCATCTCCCTGGAAGAGGCCTTCACCACCATCCTGGACAAGCTGGAGAACGTGGACCAGGCCAAGCACGAGCGGTACCAAGGGGTCTACCGGAAGCTCAAGGACCTGGAGGACTACGCCATGATGCTGGGGGTGGCCTTGGATCCTCCCAGTTTCCCCGTCTCCAGCCGCCCCAAGCCCGACATCCCCGAGGGGGTGGACATCCTGGCCATCGTGTCGGGTCGCCAGTATGCGGACCATGCGGCCCTGGCCCTGGGGGAGCAGGTGACGGCCACCACCCGGCTCTTTGCCACGGCCCACAACATCGGGGTCATGGAGCGCCTGCGCGACCTGCCAGCCCTGCGCCACCTGCTGGAGGAGGCCCGGTCCTTCCGCGGTTGGCGGGAGCTGCGCACCTACCTCGGCATCGTGGGGGACTATGCCCCCGCCTTTTCCCAGGAACAGAAGGCCATGGCCCTGGGCTTCTGCCACGAACTGCTGGCCCACCGGGACGACGATATCCGCTACCAGGCCGCCTGCCGCATGGCGGACATCCTGGCCCTGGGGGAGGCCTCCTGGCAGAAGGATCTGCCCGTGGGGGTGGTGGTGGAGCAGGACCGCTGGGTGATGGGCCAGCTGGAGAAGGCGCTGAAGCTCCTGGACGTGGCCCCCACGGAGGCGGAGGACGACATGTTGTCGGCGGAGCAATCCTGCTACGCCGTGCCCGTGTTCCTTCGACGCTTCTTCCGACGGGCGGAGCCGGACCTGGTGGAAGAGGCCCGGGACCTGGTCTTCAAACGGCTCCGGGGGCGGGTGGGAGACCATCGGCCCCTGGTGGGGCTCTACACCTGCGAATCCTTCGAGCTGCTGGCGGACCAGCTCAGCCCCGCCCAGCGGATGAGCCTGGGGGAAGTGGCGCAGTTCTGGGCCTTCCACGAGGTGCCCAACGTGCGCCTCATGTCCTGGCGGCTCCTCCTATGCCTGGCGAAGCTGGCCCAGGAGGAGCAGGGGCTCCTGCCCACCGTGGGCTACGCCGTGAGCCAGCTGGCCCGCCGGGCCACCCCCCAGAGCACGGTGGCGGAGCTGTACCTGCTGGAACAGCTGGCCCGGCGCACGGACCAGCCGCTGCTGGCCGAACGCTGCCAGCACTTCCGGGAAAAGGACCGCTTCCCCATCCGGGAGGTCATGCTGCGCAACATGAAGGGCCAGGTGGGCTGGGTCGAGAAGAAAGTGAACTGCGACTACCTGGTGTCCTGTGTCCTGGCCCGGCAGGCCGAGGGTCGGGATCCCGAGGCCCACTTCGCCAACGAGGTGGCCTTCCATCTGGCCAACCTGCTCAAGGTGAGCCGGGTGGAGGGTACGCGCTTCCATGCGGGGCGCTGCCTGATGAAGCTCATGCCCATCCTCAAGGATCCCCAGCGGAACGACCTGGCCATCGAGCTGTTGCGATCCCTTCAGCTGGATGGCGAAGCCGTGACCCGCTACATCCCCCGTTTCCTGGGTCCCCTGCTCGCCAGCCTCCCCCACCAGGAACTGGAGGAGCTGGTCCAGGACATCGAGGGAAGCATCCGTCGGAGCACCGAGAGCCTGCAGCGCCTGCTGCTGCACGCCGTGGCCTGGCTCATCCTGGCCCTGCCCAACGAGCGTTTGTCCAAACCACTGCTGGCCCGCCTCTCGGGCATCCTGCTGGGGGCCCTGGCGGATACCCGTACCAGCATCACCCACGAGGGCTTCGCCCATCTGGCCATGCTCCTGGACCGCCTGCAGGCCGATCCCGAGGCTGGACCGAATTCCGAACCCGATCCCCGCCTGCCCCGCTTCCTGGAACTGATCACCAAGAAGCTGCTGACCCTGGTGAGCCACCACGCCCGGGAGAGCGGGCGCTTCTTCCTCATCGCCCAGACCCTGTCGGGCCTGGAGAAGGGGCTGATCCTGAATCCCCCCAATTTCCTCGCCCGGCCCAGGGTGGGCTTCCTGCCGGGGACCCTGGATCCCTTCACCAGCGCCCACGGCGAAGTGGTGCGGCGGGCCTTGGCCCACTGCGACGAGGTCATGGTGCAGGTGGACGACTACAGCTGGCGCAAGCACAGCCAGCCCCGGGATGTGCGCAACGAGCTGGCCTGGATGGCCCTGGCCCCCATCCCCCAGGCCTTCCTCTCCCCCTTCGATCCACCGGCCAATCTGGCCAATGAGGCCAGCCTCCTCCAACTCCAACAGCGCCTGGAGCCCCGGACCCTCTTCCTCATCGTGGGAAGCGATGTGGTGGACGGGGCCAGTGCCTACCGGGACCCCGAGGGCCATATCTTCACCATTCCCCACCTCATCACAACCCGGGAGGAGTTCACAAGCCGACGCTGGGAGTCCAAGCTCTCCCGGTTCAAGGCAAGCACCCGGGTCTTCCAGGTCTCCGCAGGCATGAAGACCGTTTCCTCCACCTCCCTGCGTCAGGCCTTCGACCGTCGGGAGCAGCTGGAGCCTTTCTGCGATCCCCTGGTGGCCCGGACCCTGCGGGAACGCAGGCTCTACGTGAACTACCCCGCCAAGAAGGAGGAGGCCTTCCCCTCCCGGTGGGTGCTGCGGGAGGAGCCTGCGACCAAGGCCCTGCCCCCGAACCTGGACATCGTCGCCCAGCTGGATCCCATCCGCCCCGTGGCCCGCTGGTCCGAGCAGCGGACCCAGGTCACCATCTTGAGCTCCCGGGATTCGGGGGAGGATGTGGCGGCCCTGGCCTGGCAGGAGGCCAGCGCCGCAGCCCTGCCCGTCTACCTCGGGGACGAGTCCCTCTCGACCCTGGCAGGGGGCCGCCTCCTGGGCTCCGGGGCGCTGGTGGAAGCGATGGGGGTGTCCGGCACCGACCCATCCCTGGCCCACCTGGACCTGCTCCTGAGCCAGACCCTGGCGGGGTGGCTCAACCGGGGTCTCCTCTTCGCCCTCTTCGGGGTCCCCCAGCAGGAGGACCGAAGGCTTTGGGACCTTCTGCGCCACCATGGGGCCGGCTGGCTCTCCGCCGCCCCCGCCACCCCCGAGGGGTTGCGCTGGGCGGGCATCGAGATGACGAGCCCCCTGGTGATGGTCCATGACCTGGAGCAGCTGCTCCAGCCCCAGTTCTCCCAGATCCCCAAGGTCCAGGAGGTCATCCTCCAGGCCCGCCGTGCCGTGGCGGAATTCTTCGCAGAGCGGCAACCTGGCAGCGCCCTGCTCCACCTTCACGAACTGGGGACCAGGCGGCCGGTCTTTGGCTGGGCCCGGGGGCGTCTGGCGGGCACCACCCCTGCGGACAGCTGGATGGTCCTGGGCCTGGGTCGGCAGTTCTCCAGGGACCTGGTGGGGAACTGTCCCACCCTGGCGCTGGACCTGGAGCGTTTCCTCACCTGGCAGGGCTACGAGGCGGGGGTCCACCCTTCCTACGGGAGTCCGAGCCTGGAGATGCAGCTCACCACCGCCCGGGAATTCGGTCGCAATGCCTTGCTGCTGGTGCCCTTCCTGGACAACGCCGACACGGTGCTCAGGGTCCACGAGGCCTGCGCCAAGGTGGAGTTGAACCTGAGCGAGGTCTACATCGGAATGACCAATGCCTCGGTCCACGCCCGCCTGCACCTGGCGGAGGTTCCCCACCGGGTGGGCTGCGTGGTGCCCCACTGGAGCGGGGTGCTGCGGGAGAGCAGCCTGGTGCCCTTCGTGGGGGGCTGGAGCATCCTGGGACGCAAACCCCTGGCGGGCTCCCTGGTGCCCTCCCTCAACGACTGCCTGCCCTACCACGATCCCCATCCCCTGGGGTTGGACCGGGAAGGGGCCCTCGACTTCTCCCGGGTCGTCCTGGAGCAGGCCGCCCAGCTCCTGGAGGCCCTGGAGGACGCCTTCCGGGAGAGCGAAGGCCGCCTCCTGGGCCTCATGGACCTGCGGACCATCGTGCGCAATCCCCGCTGTCCGCCCTTCCCCAGGGGCTTCACCCCCCCCAAGGCCAGTGCCCCCAGCGAGATCGTATCGGAGGACCTCCAGGCCCTGGCCCGGCTCCTGCCCGAAGCCCACGACGCACACCGGCAGGGGTGGCGAAGGGGGTAGGGATCCCAGCGCTCGCGTCAGGGCCCACCGGGGCTCCTAACCGTTGTGCCTGAAACACCTGGGCCACAGGAATGGGGCCCTCCAAATTGACAGGTTGCAGCACCCTGGCCCCTGCGGCCAAGGCAGCACAAGGGCATTCCCGATCCAAAAAAACCGACAACATGACAATTCGAAAAGCACACACAATTCCAGCACCTCATCCAGCGACCTCCCCAGAGAAATGCTTGACGGCATGCAGGGCCCAGGATAGCTTTGGTGCGATTTCAAAAGATCCCGACATCCGATAATCCCACCACCCGCCTTCCCACCGGTTTCAGACCATGCCTGTTTCCTGAACCTGGGCACCCGTCCTGTGTTCAGGCTGGGCTGGGCCTCGGTGCATTTCAAAAGCCTTCCCCGGTTCTTTCAAGTTTTTCCCTCAACCTCGCCCCCACGGGGCACCTAGGAGCTAAACATGAGTGTCAATCAGTACACCTCCCGGTTCTTTGACCGTCTCGTTGCCAAGAACCCCGGCGAGCCCGAGTTCCACCAGGCCGTCAAAGAGGTCGTTGAATCCCTCATCCCCTGCCTGGATCGCCACCCCGAGTACATCGAGAACCGCATCCTGGAGCGCATCAGCGAACCCGATCGCATCTACCTGTTCCGCATCACCTGGCAGGACGACAAGGGCGAGATCCAGACCAACAAGGGCTACCGCGTGGAATTCAACAATGCCATCGGGCCCTACAAGGGTGGCCTGCGCTTCCACCCCACCGTCAACCTCGGCATCCTCAAGTTCCTGGGCTTCGAGCAGATCTTCAAGAACAGCCTGACCACCGTGCCCATGGGCGGTGGCAAGGGCGGTTCGGACTTCGATCCCAAGGGCAAGTCGGACTGGGAAGTGATGCGCTTCTGCCAGGGCTTCATGAAGGAGCTCTACAAGCACATCGGCGCCAACATTGATGTGCCCGCCGGCGACATCGGTGTGGGCGGCCGCGAGATCGGGTACATGTTCGGCGAATACAAGAAGCTCACCCGCTGCTGGGAAGGCGTGCTCACGGGCAAGGGTCTGAACTGGGGCGGCTCCCTCATTCGTCCCGAGGCCACGGGCTACGGCGCCACCTACTTCGCCGAGGAAATGCTGAAGACCCGCGGTGACAGCCTGGAAGGCAAGGTCTGCGCCGTGTCCGGTTCCGGCAACGTGTCCCAGTACACCATCCAGAAGATCAACGACCTGGGCGGCAAGGTCATCACCGTGTCCGACAGCAATGGCACCATCGTGGACAAGGAAGGCATCAAGGGCGAGCGCTGGGAATACCTCATGGAGCTCAAGAACGTCCGCCGGGGCCGCATCAAGGAATACGCCGACAAGTTCGGCTGCGAATACTACGAAGGGATGCGCCCCTGGTTCGTGAAGTGCGACTGCGCCTTCCCCAGCGCCACCCAGAACGAAATCAATGAAGAAGACGCCAAGCTGCTCGTGAGCAATGGCTGCTTCGTGGTCTCGGAAGGCGCCAACATGCCTTCCACCGCCGAGGCCGTGGAAGTCTTCCTGAAGCACAAGATCCTCTACGGCCCCGGCAAGGCCGCCAACGCCGGCGGCGTGGCCACCTCGGGCCTGGAAATGAGCCAGAACGCGGCCTTCACCAACTGGACCCGCGAGGAAGTGGACCAGAAGCTCCACAACATCATGAAGCGCATCCACCAGACCTGCACGGAAACCGCCAAGCAGTACGGCGATCCCGGCAACTACGTCCTGGGCGCCAACATCGGCGGCTTCATCAAGGTTGCCAACTCCATGCTGGACCAGGGCCTGGTCTAGTCCGCGCGGGCCGCACCCATGCACGGAGGGGGGGTTCGCCTCCCCTCCGCCGTGTACGGCGGCCTCGGGGTCCTGTGGTAGTCTCTCTTTTCCCCTCGCGTTTCCGGCCCCTGGGGCCTTAGCAGCCCGCGGGTGGCGGAGGTCGGATGGAACGCTTCGGCAATGGTCGCGTGGCCCTGATGGATGACCGGGACACGGCAGAGCGCCTGGGATGGACCCTCCGGAAACGCTCGACCCCCGAACCCGAGTTCCTGCTCAGCCCCGTGACAGGAGATCCCCGCCGGGAAGCCTGGATTGCCCGAACCCGCCCCTCCCTAGGCGGGGGTCCGGCGGAACTCTGGGAAGGCCGTCCCGAATCCCAGGGATGGACCTACCTGTCCCAGGCCCAGGGCCTGCTCCCCTACCTGGAGCGCCTGGACCGATGGGGCACGGCCCCCGGGGATGTGGTGGGCATCTCGGGCCTGGGACGGGTGGGCGGCACCGCCGCTGCCGCCCTCTCCACGGTACCTTCGGCCGTCTCCGGCATCCGCACCCTCCTGATTCACGATGGCGACGCCGCCAACCAGGCGCGGTGGGCGGCGGAATTGGCCTCCGTGGCTCGGTGGCAGGAGCAGGAGACGCTGCCCACGGTGGTGTCCGTCTCCCAGGCGGACATGCTGGCCCGCTGCGATATCTTCCTGTTCGCCGCCGCCAAGGATGTTCCTCCCCTGGGGACCGCTGGGGATGTGCGCCTGCCCCAGTTCGCCCCCAACCGGCCCATCCTCCAGGAGGCCCTGGCCGCCGCCCGGGAGGCGCGCTATGCCGGACTCTTCTGCGTCATTTCGGATCCGGTGGAGGTCCTGGCCCAGGCGGCCTTCCACGACAGCAACACGGATGCCGCGGGCGTCTTCCATGGCCAGGGCCTGGCCCCGGAACGCATCGCTGGACTGGCCCTGGGGGTGATGTGGGGGCGGGCCCTGGCGGTGGCCCGGGAACGGGGCCAGGGCGATCGGGTGGCCCGCTGCGGGGCCGCCTTCGGGCCGCACAGCACCGAGGTCCTGGCCTACGATGACCCCGCCCATCCGGATCTGGAGCTTTCCGCCGCCATGAGCGAAGCCGCCCGCCGGGGCAACTACCGCATCCGGGACCTGGGCTTCTTCCCCTACATCGGCCCCGCCCTCTCCTCCATCGTCACCGCCCTCCCCCGCCTTTTGGCCCGCCAGGAGATCCTGGCCAGCCCCCTGGTGGATGGCATCTACTTTGGCACCCCCACCCACTGGGACTGGGGCCTGATCCCCAGCCCCCGAGCCCTGGCCCCCCAGGTCCAGGAGACCGTGACCCAGCTCCACGCACGGCACCGCGCCCTGCTGCAGGGACTGGCACTTTACAAGGGGGAGTAGGGACCCCTACCTACGCCACAGATCGGTGACGGTCATCACAGGAGCCGGCTCGCCGTGGGAGTCAGCCCAGAACCCAATGAATGCTGGGTTCGCATCGGAAAAGAGCGTTCACGGCGAACAGGAAGACTCGGATACAATTCAACTTTTTGGAGCTCGAGCGCATGAGTGAACATGAATTTATTGAAAGGGTCTCGGAAATTCTCAACCGCCCCCTGGAAGGGTTTACCTTCGACAGCGCATTGCACCAGGAAGCGGCCTTCGATTCCGTCGCCATTCTTTCCTTGATCGTGCTCCTGGATGAGCTTGGGAAGTCTGTTCCGGGCGCCCGAATCAAATCGTGCAGGACCTTGGGTGAGCTCTGGGCCCTGGCCCAGTAGTCGATTCAGGAAGGAGGAAGGGTGAGCTTCTGTCGACTTGCAGGCGTCGCCACGGCAGTCCCCCAGCAGTGCATCCGCAACGACCACTTTCATGCCCTGCTGGGGGGTCCTGGTCCGGCGGATCGACTCTTTGCCACCCTTGGCATCCAGGAGAGGAGGTGGGCCCCGGAGGGGACCACCGCCTTGGACCTGTGTGTGGCCGCAGGCAAGGCCCTGCTGAACGAGGCTCCCTTCGATCCATCCACCATCGATGCCGTGCTGATGGTCACCCAGACCGGTGATTTTGCGTTGCCAGCCTCTGCGTGCCTGGCCCAGGACCGCCTGGGGCTCGGCACCCACACCCTGGCCTTCGATATCAACCAGGGCTGCACGGGGTTCGTCTACGGCCTTGGGGTGGCCAAGTCCCTGGTGGTGGCAGGCATGGCCCGCCGGGTCCTGCTCCTGGCCGGGGACACGTCCTCCCATTGCTGCGATCCCCTGGACAAAGCCACCCTGCCCCTCTTCGGCGATTCGGGCACCGCCTCCATCCTCGAAGCCGCTCCGCAACCAGGGATTCACGCCTTCTCCTTTGGCACAGACGGCAGTGGCTGGAATGTGCTGGCCCATCCCGTGGGTCGCCTGCGCTACCCAACCATGGAGTCCTTCACGGCCCGGGCCAGTGAGGCCGAGAAGGCCGCCTTCCCCTATCCCTGCAGCACCAATATGGACGGAAGCCGGGTCTTTTCCTTCTGTCTGGAGCAGGTCCCCCAGCTGGTGAGGAAGACCCTGGAACTGAACAGCGTGGGTCCCCAGGATCTCGATTTCACGATCTTCCACCAGGCCAATCTCATGATGATGGAGGTCGTCCGACGGAAGGCTGGACTGGCGAAGGACACCTTCCTGACCTCCCTCGCCCGCTTCGGCAATACCTCCGTGGCCTCCATCCCCGTGACCATGACGGACCAGCGAGCACGCCTCCAGTCAGGTGGCCGCACCCTCATGGTCGGGTTCGGGGTGGGGCTCAGCCTGGCCGGCACGGTGGTGGATCTGGACGCGGACCTCATCCTTCCCCCCTTGGTCGAAGTGTGATCAGGCGCCCAGGAACACCATGAGCGGACTCCCCGAGCATCCCCTGCAGTCCTTCTCCCTGGAAGGACGCCATATCGTTCTGGTGGGCGCCAGCTCGGGACTCGGGGCCGACATGGCCGTGGTCCTTTCGCGCATGGGCGCCTCCCTCACCCTCATGGCCCGTCGCCGTCCGCTCCTGGAGGATGTGCTGGGTCGCTGCACCCCGGGGGCCCATCGCGCAGCAACCGTGGATGTCACGGAAACCAAGGCCATGGAGGCGGCCTTTGTCGAGGCGCATCGGGAACTCGGCCCCGTTTGGGGTATGGTCTACCTTGCGGGGATGAACCAACTCCGCCCCCTGCCCACCATCGATGATCGACACATGGACCAGATGCTGGGTGTGAACTTGAAGGGCGGCCTCCATGCAGCCCGTTTCGCGGCATTCAAAGGGCGAATGCCCGCCGGAGGGAGCATCCTGTGGGTCTCCTCCGTTCAGGCTCATGTCGCAGCCGGTGGGGGCACTGCCCTCTATGCTGCCAGCAAGGCCGGACTGGAGGCGGCACAGCGTGTCCTCGCCGTGGAACTCGCCCCCAGGGCCGTGCGGGTCAACAGTCTCGTGGTCGGGGCCGTGCAGACGGACATCTGGGAAACCTTGGACGCCGAACTCGGGCAGGAAATCCTCGCACGCACCACGGCCCGCTACCCCCTGGGAATCGGTGGTACCAAGGACGTGGCCCTGGCCGCGGCCTTCCTGTTGTCCGACGCTGCACGCTGGATTACCGGCGCCCAGCTGGCCTTGGACGGGGGCTTCCTGTCCCACAACCGGGGCTAGCCATGACACCACTGGTCATCCTTGGAAGCGGTGGATTCGGCCGGGAGCTGACCCAGTGGATTCAGCACATCAACGAGACCCGACCGACCTTCGAGGTTCGGGGTTTCCTGGATGACCATGCCACCGAGTCCAGGATTCCCGAAGTGCCCATTCTGGGTCCCCTGGACCGTGCCCGAACCCTAGGTGAAGTGAGGTTTGTGCTGGGCATCGCCGATCCCGCCACGAAACAGCGGGTGGTGGAGCGCCTTGCACTTCCACGGCACCTCTGGGCGGACATCCTCCATCCCAGTGCCGTCCTCGGAGCCCGTCGCTCCCAGGGGTGCGGACTCATCCTGGGACCCTGGTCGAGCCTCAGCATTGACACCGTGGTGGGGGACCACGTGATGCTGGACTGCCGCGCCATGGCCGCCCATGACGTGATCGTCGGGAACTACTGCACCCTGGCACCCCAGGCCCTGGCCCTGGGAAATGTGCGCCTCGGGGACCGGGTCAGTCTGGGGGCCAGTTCCGTGGTCCTTCCGGGCACCCAAATCGGCAACGATGTCAAAGTCGGGCCGCTCACCACGGCCATGCGTCGTGTGCCCGATGGGGTCACCCTCTTTGGGTCGCCGGGCAGGAGGCTCTGATGCCCAGGCAGGCGCGCATCCTGGCCGTCCGTGGCCACCTGCCCCCGGACACGCTCACCAACGATAGGTTGGCGCAGGACTTCGGCGACTGGTCCGCGGACAAGATTTTCGAAAAGACAGGAATCCGGACTCGCAGGATTGTGGATGCCGCCACCTGCGCCTCGGACCTGGGCATCGCCGCGGGCCGCAGGCTCTTCCAGGAAGATGGCATCAACCCGGAGGACATCGACTTTCTGCTGTTCTGCACCCAGGGTCCGGATCATTTCCTACCCACCACCGCCTGCCTGATGCACCGGGCCTTGGGGCTGACCCCCCGCGCAGGCGCCCTGGACTTCAACCTGGGCTGCTCGGGCTACGTGTATGGCCTCGGTCTTGCCAAAGGCCTGGTGGAAAGCGGGCAGGCCCAGCGGGTCCTGCTGATCACTGCCGATACCTACACCCGGTTCCTCCATCCCGGGGACCGGAGCC
>CAZPUI010000114.1:0-11386 GCA_964589695.1 uncultured Solibacteraceae bacterium
GGCAAGACCACGACCCTGCGCATGATCGCGGGGCTGCTGAAGCCCGATGAGGGGCAGGTGATCGTCTGTGGCCACGACACGCTCCTGACGCCTGAGAAGGCGCGGGCAGCCGTGGGCTACCTGAGCACGGACCTTGGGGTCTATGTGCGCTTCACGCCTCGCGAACTGCTGCGCCTCTTCGGCGAGTTTCAGGGCGTGGAAGCCAAAGTCGCCGAACGACGCGCCATGCACCTGCTGGAGAAGATGGATCTCACTGCCTTTGCGGACGTGAAGATGGAAGGCTTCTCCAGCGGCCAGAAGCAGAAGGTGTCCATCGCCCGGGCGCTGCTTCACGATCCCAAGGTTGTGATCTTTGATGAGCCGACGACGGGCCTCGATGTGCTCACCGCCAAGACCGTGCTGGATCTGCTGCGCATCATGCGCTCCGAGGGGCGCACCGTGATCGTCAGCACCCACGTGATGCCCATGGTGGAGGAGATCTGCGACCGCGTCGGCATCATCTTCGACGGGAAGCTTCACGGGGACGCGCCGCCGCGCCAGATCCTCCAGGAGCGGGGCGTGAAGACACTCGACGAGGTCTTCTTCCAACTGGCCGCGGAAACCGTCGGGGGTGAACAGTGAGAGGCGCATTCCTGATCTTCAAGAAGGAGATGCTGGAGCTCATCAAGGATCGGAAGACGCTGTTCTTCACCCTGGTGCTGCCCATCCTGATCTATCCCACGATCTTCATCATGATGGGCAAGATGGCCCAGCGCGATGCCCAGTCCCGAGAAGGGCAACCCAGCCGCATCGTGCTCGTGGACCCCGGCAGTGTGCTGAAGCCGGCCCTGGCTGGACAGACCAAGAAGTTCACCCTGGTGGATGAGCCCTTTGCCAAGGCGACCCAGTCGATCCGCGACCGCAAGCTGGACCTGATCGTGGAAGTGGAGGCGGATGCCTCCGCGAAGCTCACGGGTCAGCGGACCTTCGAGGTGAAGGTCCACGTGGATCCCAGCGAGGATGCTTCCTCCCTGGCCAACAAGCGCCTGAAGGAAGTCCTCAAGGCGCAGGACGAGAGCTGGGTGAAGACCCGTCTTGAGGCGCTGACGAAGGCCGGAGCCACACTGGAAACCGCCCGTCCCACGAAGATCCAGACGGTCGAGGTGGGCGACATGGGTCGCTTCGCCGCCAAGATGCTCGGCAGCATCATCCCATTCATCCTCGTGCTGATGATGATGGTGGGCTCCATGCAGCAGGGCATCTACGCCACCGCGGGTGAGCGGGAGCGGGGCACCCTGCAGACCCTCTTGGCCACGAGCCTGCCGCGCACCCAGATCATCCTTGGGAAGATGCTCTACATCTTCGCCATCGGGGTGATTTCCGCCCTGGCCAACCTGGTGAGCATGGCGTTCTCCATGACCCAGATGGTGGCCACCATGGGCATGGAAGGGTCGCGGGCCCAGGCCCAATCCCAGGCTCTGGCAGGCCAGGCCCCGAACTTGGCGGGTCTGGGCGCCCTCACGGAGCCCTCGACGCTCCTCCTCTCCTTCCTGCTCCTGGTGCCCCTGGGTCTCTTCTTCGCGAACGTGATTCTGCTGCTCGGGCTCCAGGCCAAGAACAGCCAGGAGGCGGGGACCTCCATCACCCCCTTCCTCATCGTCGTAATGCTCATGGGCTACATGACGGTCGCCCCCGGGGCGGAAAAGATGGCCATCCTGCCCTTCATCCCCGTGGTGAATGTGGCGGTGGTGATTCGCAAGATGATCGGGGGACAGCTCCAGGCCATGGAGTACATCGTGGCCTTCCTCTGGACCCTGGGACTGGCCGGGGCCATGACCTGGCTTTCCGTGCGCATCCTCAACCGGGACAGCTCCATCTTCAAAACCGCGTGAATCGGGGGTTTTGGGGCATAATGTGGTTTCCGAACAGCCCTGAGGAACCGAATGGCCACTAAAGCGAAGTCCCCGACCCCGTCTGCCCCCGCAACCACCCTGGAAGGTCGCCTCGCCGAGGCCCTCAAGGACCTGGAAGCTGGCGTTCCCGAGGCGAAGGACCTGCTGGTGGGTCTGGAAGAGGAAGCGGTCAAGGCCGAGAACGTGTCCCTGGCCCGGACCTGCCGCAACTACCTGACCATGCTGGCCCGTCGCGCCCAAGGCACCTCGGCCAAGGAGGAATCCAACCCCGAGCTGGAGGCCATGGTGGCCCTCAACAGCCGTGATTTTCCGGCGGCCCTGGCCCTGGCGGAAAAGGGCCTGGTAATTTTGCCCCAGCGTGCACAGCTCCACTACATCAAGGCCCTGGCCTTGGTGAAGACGGGCAAGCCCGAGGCCGGCGCCGAAGCCCTGCGCACCTCCGTGAGCCTGCAGCGGGACCTGGTATACCAGTACCAATTGGAGCCCGACTTCAACTCGGTACGGCACCACGCCTCCTTCGTGGAATTCGAACTGGCCTGAGGCCCTGACGCCATGCCGGGTCCCCGCGGGCTCAGTGCATCCCAGCCCTTGAAGGTCGTGGCCCTGGGTGGTGGCACGGGTTTGGCCGCCCTTCTGCGGGCCCTGAAGCTCGAGGCGGCTCGCGCGGCGGATCCCTGGCGCCTCACGGGCATCGTGACGGTGTCCGACAACGGGGGGTCCTCCGGGCGCCTGCGCACGGAACTGGGGGTCATCCCTCCCGGAGACCTCCGGAACTGCCTCTCCGCCCTCACCCGCCATGAATCGGTGCTGTCGGATCTGCTCAACTACCGCTTCAAGGGGGAGGGCTCCCTGGCGGGCCATTCCCTGGGAAACCTCATGCTCCTGGCCATGGCGGATGTGTCGGGCAGCTGGGTGCGGGCCATCCGACAGCTCTCTTCGGTGCTGGTGACGGAGGGGCGTCTGTACCCGTCCACCCTGGCCAATGTCACCCTCTGTGCCGAGGACATGCAAGGCCGCCGCTATGTGGGGGAGGTGGCGGTGAATGACAGCCATCCCCCCCTCTCGCGGGTCTGGCTCGAACCCCGGGATCCCGAACCCCTGCCCGAATCCCTCCTGGCCATCCTCCAGGCGGATGTCATCTTCCTGGCCCCCGGAAGTCTGTACACCTCCACCCTGGCCAACATGCTCATTCCCGAAATTCGCCAGGCCGTGGCCCAATCGCGGGCCCCTCGCGTCTATGTGGCCAACCTCATGACCGAGGCGGGTGAGAGCCATGGTCTTGATCTGGAGGCCCATGTGGCCGCGATCCAGGCCGTGGGAGGCCTGGCCCTGGACCTGGTGCTGGCCAACCGCGCACCCCTTGCCCCGGTGGTGGAGGCGCGCTACCGCCAGGAGGGGGGCGAGCCCCTGACCTGCACGGCGAAATTCCTGTGCGGCGTCCCTGTTTTTTCCAGTCCGTTGCTGGATCCCGAGGCCCCCAATGCCCGCCATCATCCTGGCCTGCTCAACCAGGCCATCTGGGAGGTGTTGGAATCACTCTAGATGCCGATAGGACTTTAGGACGACAATGGGTCGACTGGTCCACGGTGTGGGCTTCCGCACCCTGGTCCTTTGGACAAGCAGCACAGTTACAGGATCTTGCATGGGTTTGAAGGGGGACCTTGCCACCATGGGGCTGGAAGACATCTTCCAGTGGCTCGCGGTGGGCAAGAAGACCGGCACCCTCGAACTCAAAGGCTTCCTGCACACCAAGCGCATTTCCTTCCACGACGGCCGGGTGACCTCCGTCTGGTCCTCGGATCCCCGGGAGTATCTCGGGCAGTATCTCCTGGCCTACAACCGCATCACCGAGGACCAGTTGCGGGAGGCCCTTTCCACCCAGGAGGATGAGAACCAGCTCCTGGGGCGCATCCTCATCAACCGCCAGCTGGTGACGGAGGCCGAGATTCGGCGCATCGTGCAGCTCAAGGTGGAGGAGGCCATCTACGATTGCTTCCTTTGGGATGTGGGCAATTTTGAATTCCTGGACGGGGCGCAGCCCTCCCAGAAGTCCATGCTGCTGAGCCTGGAGGTGACGGGCATCGTCATGGAGGGCGCCCGCAGGGTGGACGAGTGGCGGCGCATCCGCAAGGTGATCAAGGGCGGGGATGCTGTGGTGGATGCCATCCCCGAGGCCATCGCGGAGATGCTGCCCCTGGCGGCGGAGGATGCGGACCTCCTGGCCCGGCTGGATGGCCTGAAGACCATCGATCAACTCGTGATCGAGATGAGGGTTCCGGAATTCCGCACCAACAAGCTGATCTTCGACCTCTACGAGAAGGGCATGCTGCGCATCTCCCATCCCGGCGGCAAGCTGGGGGAGCATTCCAGCCTGCAGATCCAGCGGGCCCGCCAGCTGGTGGAGAAGCAGAAGCTCCAGGAGGCCCAGGAGGAGCTGCGGAAGGTGCTCCAGGAGCAGCCCAAGCACTCCGAGGCCAACCGCATGCTTCAGGTGGTGGAAAGCCTCATGGAGGACCAGAACCTGGACGAGTCCATGATTCCCGAGCTTTCGGTGAGCATCGAGGAACTGATGCAGTCCCAGCTCGGCCCCAACGAGGCCTTCCTGGC
Organism: uncultured Solibacteraceae bacterium; assembly: GCA_964589695.1. GTDB lineage: Bacteria > Acidobacteriota > Holophagae > Holophagales > Holophagaceae > CAZPUI01. The sequence continues at coordinate 4,500 of CAZPUI010000114.1, forward strand.
CACCCGGGTCAACGCGGTGTGGAGCATCAAGGACATCATTTCCATTTCGCCCTTCAGCCACGACGAATGCATTGCCATCTTTGCGAAGCTGCTGAAGCGTGGGATTCTCAAGCTCCAACCCCCCCAGGGAGGCGCCCGCGTCGAATTCCGTCGGTGAACGGCCCTTCCGCATCCCGATGGAGGTTTCCTTGCGTCGCAGCTGGCTTCCGATCCTCTTGGCTGTCCTGGTGGCGGTCCCCGCCCTGGCCCAGCGCCGGTCCACGCCCAAGCCCAAACCCAAACCCAAGCCCAAGGCCCCCGTGGTGGATGTGGTGGCCCTCAAGGACCAGATCGCCCGGCTCACCGCGGAACGGGATGAGCTGAAGGCCACCTTGGCCAAACAGGAAGAGGGACAGGGGGAGATGGCCTCCCTCCTTCGCAGCCGCGATCTGGCCCGGGAGGAGGCGGAATCCCGACGCAAGGAACTGGAGAGCCTGAAGCAGAACCTCAGGGAGAACCAGAAGGGTGGGGACAGCCTGCTCGACGAATTGAACCAGGCGCGGAAGGCCCTGGAGGCCTGTCGTCAGGAGACGACCACCCTGAAGACCCAGCTGCAGGACACCCAGGCCAAACTCCAGGGGGACAAGCTGCAGGAGGGCATGCTGGTGCCCCTCTCCACGGACATCCTGCCTGCCAAGGCCATGAACCTCAGCCGGGTCGCCCCCAAGGTCCGCAGGGTGGACCGGGGCGTGGTGGTGGTGAACGTCCTGGTGAGCGAGAAGGGGGACGCCCTGGATGTGCGCCTGCTGCAGGGCCTGCCGGGGGACAACGAATGGATCCAGAAGGCCCACGAAGCCTGCCTGGAGGCCGCCAAGCGAATCGTCTTCGACCCGGCCCGCACGGCCGACGGCAAGTACCGGGTCAAGGTGTGGCAGGGAGTTGGTTTCTATCTTGATTAAGAATTGCGCGCCGTTGGCGCGCAATTCTTAAGGGTGAAAAAGCGGAAAACGGCTGACGGTGTAGCCAATCGTGCGGTTTCGCGTGATGGGTTACGGCACCTATACCTTGAAGCGGCTGACGGCGGTCTGCAGGCGTTCGGCCAGGCGGGCGAGTTCCTTGGCGGCGCCATGGGTGTCGGTGGCCCCCCGGGTGGTGTCCTTGGCGGCGGTGCTGACATGGGCTACGTTCCGGGAGACATCCCCCATGCCCTTGGCGGCCTCCGCGGCGTTCCGGGCGGCGTCATTGGCCCCCAGGGCCAGCTGGTTGATGCTGCGGGTGATGACCCCAACCCCCTTGATGGCCTCCTGGACATTCCGGCTCACTTCATTCGCCCCCAGGGACACCTGCTGGACGTTCCTCGACACATCCCCGGCGCCCCGGGCGGCCTCGCCCACGCTCTTGGCGATCTCGTTGGTGGTGGACGTCTGCTCCTCCACCGCCGCGGCGATGGTGCCTGAAATCGAATTGATCTCATTGATGATCTGAACGATGCCCTCGATGGCCTTCACAGCCTCCTGGGTGTTGGACTGCATGCCCTCCACCTGCACGCGGATGTCCTCGGTGGCGGCGGCGGTCTGCTTGGCCAGTTCCTTCACCTCGTTGGCCACCACGGCGAAGCCCTTCCCGGCGTCGCCCGCGCGGGCGGCCTCGATGGTGGCATTGAGGGCCAGCAGGTTCGTTTGGGCGGCGATGCCATTGATCATGTCCACCACCTTGCCGATCTCCTGGGCCGATTTGCCCAGGTTGTTCACCACCGTGGCGGTGGTGCTGGCATTCTGGGCGGCCTTGCCCGCCACCTGGGCGGCCTTGCCGCTGTTCCGGCTCACCTCGTTGAGGCTGGCGCTCATCTCTTCAATGGCCGTGGCCACGCTGTTCACCGAGCCGCTCATGCGGTCGCTGGAACCGGCAATGGTCTTGAGGTTGGAGGACATCTGCTCCACCGCCGCCCCCACGGTACCCAGGTTGGCGGTGATCTGCTCCGAGGCCGAGGCGACCCCATTGGTGTTGGCGCTGATCTCCTCCACGGAGGCGGCCACCGTCTTCACATTGACCGTGGCCTGTTCCGTGGCCGCCGCGGCACTGTTGGCCTGGAGGGCCATGCCTTCGCTGCTGCTGGTCATGGTATTGGCGGTGCTGGTGAGTTCCTCGCTGCTGCTGGCCAGCATGTTGGACGATTTCCCGATGTCCGCCAGGGTGGTGGTCAGGCCCTCGGCGAAGCCGTCCATGGCCCGGGCCAGGATGCCGATCTCATCCCGCCGGTGCATGCGCAGGCGGGTGGACAGGGTTCCCTGGGCCATCTCGTTCATCATGGCCACGCCACGGGCCATGGGCCCCGTGATGCTTCGGGTGAGGATGGCGCCAAGGCCAATGGCCGCCAGGAACCCCAGAACCCCGAGCCCGGGCCTGGTGAGAACCGCCGCGTTGGCGACACCGGTGTTTCGGTCCGCGGTCTCCTTGGCATCGTCGATCTTGGCCTTTTGCAGCTTTTCGATGGCCGCCTGCAGTTCTTGGTTGGCTCTGAGACCTTCTCCACGGAGGTTAACCAGGGCTTCGGCTCGCTTGCCCGCCAAGGCCAGGGCCACGGATTCGTCCGTTTCCTTGCGGAAGGCCTTCCGTTTCTCCAGGTAGGTCTCGAAGAGCTCGCCCATCTCCTTCGACAGGATGCGGTCCTTGAACGCCTTGGCGGAGGCATCGATCTGATCCCGGAGCTCCAGGATCAGATCGGCATAGCGCTTCTGGTCCTCCGCCCGCTCCGCCAGCACCACCTCCCGGGCGTTGACCCGGATCCGCTGGGTGGCTTGGCGCAGGTCCGAAAGGTGGGTCAGGGGGACGGTCATCATCTGGTAGAGCTTCGTATCCGCCTCATCGATGGTCCGGATGTTTCGAATGCCGATGAAGGCCATGAGTGCGGAGAAGAGGGCCACCAGCGTGAATCCGGCAATGAGCTTGGTACCGATTTTCAGGTTGTCGAGTGCTTGCATGGGTTGCTCCTAGGTCGAATTCAGTGGGTGGCTTCCAGGTTCAGCAGGGCCTGGGTATTCAGCAGGGCGATCAGTTGGGTGCCGGTTTTCAGGACGCCCGCGAGGTACCGGGCTTCGGTCTCCGGCACATTGGCCGAGGGGGGTTCGATGAGGGTGTCGTCCCCTTCCACCACCTCCCCGATGGCATCCACCATCAGGCCCGCGGCGTCGGCATGGGTGTCCAGGCGCAGCCCCAGGCGGCGCAGGGGGGCCAGTTCGGCATCGGTCTTCAGGATGATGTGGTGGCTCTTTCGGGTGAGCTCGCGGGCGGGAAGGCCCAGGCGCAACCCCAGGTCGAAGATGGTGACGATCTGGCCCCGGAGGTTGATGAGGCCCCGGATGCAGCTCGGAGCCTCGGGCACGGGGGTGATGTCCATGACCCGGTTGATCTCCCGCACCAGGAGGATGTTCACCCCGAAGGTGCGACCCTCCAGTTCGAAGGTGGCGTACTGGCTCATGACCCCACCTCCACCACGCCTGAGGCCTGGACCACATCCACGGGATCCAGGAAGAGGGTGTGGCGCCCCTGGAACATGGCGCTGCCCAGGATGCCGGGACCCTTGAGGGTGGCGGGCTGGAGCTCCACATCCGCTTCTAGGGCGTCCAGGATTCGGCTGATGACGATCCCGGCGACGGGGGCACGCCCCATCTTGGGCAGGACCAAGTACACATCCCGGTTCGTGGGGGGCACGGGATGCACGGCCATGAGGCGGTCCAGGCGCACCAGGGGCAGGCTCTCGCCCCGGTAGTCCACGAACTCCTGGTCGCCCATGTGCTGGATGGCGGAGGTGGCGACACGCTCCAGGCGCAGCACCTTCTCCTGGGGGATGCCAAAACACTCTCCGGGTCCCGCCTCGCACAGGATGATGGCCCGCCTTCGGCCCGCAGCGGCGCGGGCGCGCTGGTCGGCCTCCTGGGCCCGGCGGCGTCCCTCTGCCTGCAGTTCCGTGAAGCGAAGGCCTGCCTTGGACACGATGCCCCCGACATCCAGGATCATGATCACGGAGCCGTCACCCAGGATGGTGGCGCCGCTGAAGCATCGGCACAGGGTCAGGAAGCCCGAGAGGGGCTTCACCACGATCTCCTCGAAATCCATCAGGCGGTCCACCACCACGCCAAAGGGGTGGGGACCGAAGCGAAGCACCACGATGTTGAAGTCGCTTCGCCAATGCTGGCGGCGGTCGGGACCCTCGGAATCCCGTCCCTCGGCGGTCCGGCGGTCCGCCAGGTTGGACCGGCGATCCGGGCCCAGGGTGCGGGTGCGGGGATCCACGAAGGTGCGGTCCAGGCCCAGCAGGTCCGCCAGGTGGATCAGGGGCAGGAGCTGGTCCCGAAGGCGGAGCACCTCGGCGCCATGGACGCGTTCGATGCGGCGCGCCACGTCGGCGGCCCGCACCCACACGAACTCCAGCACATTGACCTGGGGGATGGCGAACCGCTGGGCGCCCACCCCCACGATCATGGAAGGGATGATCGCGAGGGTCAGGGGCAGGCGAAGCAGCACCTTGGTGCCAAATCCCAGCTGACTCTCCAGCTCCACGGTTCCGCCAAGCTTCTCCACGTTGGTGCGCACCACATCCATGCCCACCCCGCGGCCCGAGAGGTCGCTCACCGCGTCAGCCGTGCTGAAGCCCGGGGCGAAGACCAGGTTGATCAGATCCCGTTCCGTCATCTGGGCGGCCTGCACCGGGGTGATGAGGCCCCGGTCCACCGCCTTCATCAGCACCTTCTGGGGATCGATGCCCTGGCCGTCGTCCGTGATCTCGATGTTGACCTGGCCGCTCTCATGGTAGGCATGGAGGTGGATGAGGCCCTGGGGATCCTTGCCCACTGTGCGGCGCCGGGCCGGGGTTTCGATGGCATGGTCCGCGCAGTTGCGGATGAGGTGGGTGAGGGGATCCGCCAGCATCTCGATGATGGTCTTGTCCAGCTCCACCTCGGCACCCTGGATGGTCACCTCGATCTGCTTGTCCAGCTGCCGGGCCAGGTCCCGCACCACCCTGGGAAAGCGGTTGAACACCGTGCCGATGGGCTGCATGCGCATCTGCATGATGCCTTCCTGCAGTTCGGAAGTGACCTGGTTGATGTGCTGCAGGATGGCAGAGAGACCCGGGATCTTCCGCGCGTGGCTCGCCAGGGCCCGCAGGAGCTGGTTGCGGCCCAGCACCAGTTCCCCCGCCTGGTTCATGGTGGTGGTGAGCAGGTCCAGGCGCACCCGCAGGGTCTCATGGCCCGCCAGGTCCAGGCCCGGTTTGGGGCCCGTCTCCACGGGCAGGTCCTGGACCGGTGCCGGCTCCGCGGGCTGGGGCTGGGGCATGAACTGGGACTTGAAGGGCCCCAGGTCCAGCAGCGTGACCTGGTCCCGGGGCAGGGAAAGTGAGAGGGCGGCCAGATCGGGCTCCAGCACGGTGGCAAACAGAATGGTGACGGAGAGGTCCACCTCCAGGCAGTTCTCCAGGGTCGGACCATGCTGGATATCGCTGAAGGCGTCCAGCACCAGGCCCACGGACAGGGCGTTCTTCAGGAACTCCATGGGGCTGATGCCCCGGGCCTGGATATCCCGGTGGAGGTAGGCCGAGGCGTGGTAGAAGGCCCGGCCATGCTGGAGGGCTGCGCGCACCAGTTCCGCATCCAGATCGTATTCCAGGTGCTGGGCATCCATGGTGGTGGCCCGCACCTGGGCCTGAGGATTCACCCCCTGGGCCACCAGCAGGGACTCGAGCTGGGATAGTTCGCGATCAATGGGGACCTGGTCGCAGGCTCCCACATCGTCCAGCATGGCCCGGATGCGATCGATCCCGGAGAAAAGGGGATCCAGCACCTCGGGGCCCAGGGCCATCTGGCGATCCCTAAGACGCATCAGGACCCCCTCCATGGCGTGGCTCAAGCGCTTCAAGGGCTCGAAGGCAAAGAACCCCGAGCCTCCCTTGATGCTGTGGATGGCCCTGAACACCCGGTTGAGGGTCTCCGCTTCCACGGCCCCCCCCAGGCGTTCCATGGCCAGGAGGTCGGGTTCGATGGCGTTGAGATGCTCCCGGCTCTCCGCCAGGAACTCCGCCACCAGGTTGTCATCGATGAAGGGCGTCATGGCTCATGCGCCCGTGGCCTGGAAGTACTTGCTCAGGCTGAACATCTTGAAGAGCTGCAGGATGTCCTTGGAGGCGCCCTCCACGGAGAAGCCCAGACCCTTGGCTCGGCAGCTGTTGTAGAGCCCCACGATGAGGGAGATCCCCATGGAGTCGATGTGCTGGACCTTGGAAATGTCCAGGACCACATCGGTCTTGGCCTTCTGGATGACCTTCAGCATGGCCTCCCGCTCCACTTCGGCGCGACTGGCGAGGAGGTCCCCCTTGGGGACGATGCGGGTGGGTTTGGGGCCTTCAGGTTTCGTCATGTTGAGCCTCCAGGGCGATGGATAGGGTCAGTTCGCCTCCGGACATGCGGAGGTGCTGGCAGAAGTGGCGAAGCATCAGGAGGCCGCGCTGGCCCTCCCGCAGGGGGTTGGGATCGAGCACAAGGTGCTCGGGCTCGAAGCCCTTGCCCTCGTCCACGATGGCCAGGTGCAGGATCTGGGCAGGGACATCATGGCGGGCCGTGACCCAGATCCAGGCATCGGGGCTGAAATGGTTGCCGTGGCGCACGGCGTTGGTGAATCCTTCCTGGAGGATGGCGTTCAGCCTGAAGTCCAGGGCTCCCGTGACCGCCACGCCCTGGGTCAGCAGGAAGGCCCGCAGGTCTTCCCAGGCGGCCTCCGAAGCCTCCAGGGTGGAGGGGTAGCGGCCCTGGAACGCGCAGGTCCCGAGGTCCCGCGCCCCCTGTTCGAAGGCCAGGACCATGACGTCGTCCGGAGGCGGGGCGAAGCCGAAGCCCCGGGCCTGGGAGCACATG
>CAZPUI010000115.1:0-11315 GCA_964589695.1 uncultured Solibacteraceae bacterium
GGCACCAGGGGGTCCAGGAGTCCGGTGTCCCGGGTGGAGGTGGTGGTTGCCAGGATGAGGGTCTTGGTCTTGGCGAAGCCCGCCAGGCCTGCAAGCAGGGCCAGGGACGTGATAAGGCGCTTGAGCATGGGCACTCCTAGAACTTGAAGGTGGTCATGAGCCAGAGCTTGCGCAGGTCCTTGTTGAGGTTCGTGGGGGCCAGCGCATCGGCCTTGTAGTCCGCGAACTTCACCATGATCTGGAAGGCCTTGGTGATGGGCCGGGTGACGCTAAAGTCCAGTTCCTTGCCGTAGGCCTGGCCGTCCCTCTGGGCCTTGAACTGGTGGACCTGCACCTCGAAGGTCATGTCGAAGGCCTTGACCTCGGTCTGGAGGTAGTCATCCACAAGACCCTTCGCAGGGGTGGTGGCAATGCGGTCGGACCAGCCGTAGTAGCCGTGGAGGGATGCCAAGGGCGTGTTGAAGCCGGGTTCCAGTTCCTCATGCACCGCCTTGGCGCTCACGGTCTTCCAGGCGTAGCCCACCATGCCCTGGCGGTGGTTGGCCTCGGCGATGCCCACGCTGTCCTTGTAGCCGCGCTGCTGGGAGACGTTGGCCTCGTACAAGAAGCCCTTCCATTTGCCATCCGCCCGCAGGGTATGGTGCTGGTACGAGGTCTTGGGGGCGGTGGTCTCCTGGACGGCGAACCAGCCCGGGGTGAGGGCCAGCCAGGTCCAGGGGGTGAAGCGGATGCGGCCGAACTCGGTGCGCATGGGGCGGTTGATGCCGGTGCTGGTGGTGAGGCGGGTGAGGTGGCCGGCGTAGAGTTCCATCCACTCTGTGCCGAACTTGCCCTGGTAGGTCACGCCCGTGAAGGCCTTGGGCATCTGGCTCCAGGCCCCTGGTCCGATGAAGCGCTGGGTGTCCACGGAAAGCACCTGGCGACCGGCCTTGAAGCCCTTCCAGCTCACGAAGGCCTGGAGCAGCTCCGTCTGGGTGGGGTCCTGGATGGTGGCAAAGGTGCTCTTGCCATTCAGCCCACTGTTGTAGCGCTCGTCCCCAAGGCTGGCCACATTGGCGGCCTGCAGGGTGAATTTGGCATCCCACAGGCTGCCGGACTCGAAACCCAGGATCGTGCGGTTGGTGAGGGCGTTGGCGGTTTTGTGGTCCGCGGGCGACTTGTAGTCCTGGTCCTCCACATGCTCGTAGCGGGTGCGCACCTCCAGGCTGACCTTGCCCTTCTTGAGGGCCTCCAGCAGGGAATCCTGGGCGGACAGGGAGACGGCGAGGGGAATCGCCAGGGCGAGGGTGGCTTTCATGGGCACTCCAGCGGGGGGATCGATCCAGGTCGATACAACGGTCGATCATCCCACGGGGCTATAGCGAAGGCAATTCAGGCCGCTATTTAAGCAGTGCCATGAAACTTTGAGCCTCCGCCTCGATGGCCTTCCACGCCTGGGCCTGGAGGGCGCGGTACCGGGCGAGCATCTCCAGGCCCGCAGGGGTCACCTTGGCCCCACCCCCTTGGACCCCGCCCTTGGCGGCCTCCACCACGGGCAGTTGGAAGGCCCGGTTCATGGCGTCCACCATCATCCAGGCCTTCCGATAGCTCAAGCCCATCTTCCGGCCCGCCGCGGAAATGGACCCCGTGTCCCGGATGGCCTCCAGCAGGTTGGCCTTTCCGGCGCCCATGGCGTATTCGTCGTGCCAAGGGATGCCCAGGCTCAGGATCTTCTCGGGGCGCATGGTCATGGGACCTCCGCACCGGTGGCAGTGCCACCGGTGCGAACATGATGTCAGGAAACCTGCGCCCAGCCTCCCCGCGAGCCGCGGGGCAAGCGTACATGCCGTGAAAACCTGTGGGGATTGGGCCGACAACACGGTGTTTCTAGCCTGAAAAAACGGCTTCCTATGGATATCGATCCCCCAGCGGCGGAATGAGGTTCGTGTGCTCAGTGCCCTCGTGTTCTCCCTGTTGAACCCAGCGTTCGGCCTTGGATCCCTTTCGGTCTGTCAAATTCTGATCTGGGGATGAACGGGGCCAAGGGTAATGTCAACCAAATCGGTAAGGCATTTTTCTGGAGGCCCGACGTGTATTTGACCCGTTTCACCAATGAACCCCTGACCGACTACGCCCTTCCCGAGAACCTTGCCGCCGCCAAGGCTGCGGTGGCCCGCGCCCAGGCCGGCTTTGGCGCCTTCCATCCCGCTTGGATCGGGGGAAGACCTCTCACCACCGAGAAGCGCATCACCTCCACCGCCCCGGCCCAGCCGGACCTGGTGTTGGGGACGACGTCCAGCTGTTCGAAGGAGGATGTGGATGCCGCCATGGCAGCGGCCCAGGCGGCCTTTGGGCCCTGGTCCCGCACCAGTCCCGAGGTTCGGGCCGAGGTGCTGCTGAAGCTGGCCTCGCTGATGCGGGAGCAGCGCTTCGACCTCCTGGCCCTGCTGGCCTTCGAGGTGGGGAAGGACTGGTACGAGGCGGAGGCGGAGATCGCCGAGGCCATCGACTTCTGCGAGTACTACGCGCGGCTGGCCCTCACCCATTTCCAGGATGCCCCCCTCACCCGCATGGCCGGGGAGGACAATACCTACTCCTACATCCCCCTGGGGGTGGGGGTGGTGATCTCCCCCTGGAACTTCCCCCTGGCCATCCTGGCGGGCATGACCATGGCCGCAGTGGTGTGCGGCAACACCGTGGTGGTGAAGCCCAGCTCCGACACGCCCATCATTGCCGCCAAGCTCTACGAGCTGATCCAGGCCGCGGGTCTGCCGGAGGGCGTGGTGAACCTCACCCCCGGCGGGGGCGGGGAGATCGGGGACTACCTGGTCACCCACCCCACCGTCCGCTTCGTGAGCTTCACGGGCAGCGCCGATGTGGGGTTGCGGATCCAGGAACTCATCGCCCGCCCAATACCGGGGCGCAAGTGGATGACCCGCTACGTCTCGGAGATGGGCGGGAAGAACGCCATCGTGGTGGACGAAACGGCGGACCTTGAGGCCGCCAGCTCGGCCATCGTGCGCAGCGCCTTCGGCTTCCAGGGCCAGAAGTGCTCCGCCTGCAGCCGGGTGATTGTGGACCGCCGGGTGAAGGAGGAGCTGTTGGCCAAGGTCATCGCCAAGGCCGAGAGCCTGCCGGTGGCGGACCCCTGGGAGGACTGCTGCGTGTTCACGGGCCCCGTGGCCAACGCCAAGGCCTACAAGGACATTCTGGCGGCCATCGAGACGGGCAAGCAGGAGGCCCGGGTGGTGATGGGCGGTGGCGCGTTGGACCGGCCTGGCTATTTCATCAAGCCCACCCTCTTCGATCAGGCGAGCGCCAAGGGCTTCCTGGGCCAGACGGAGATCTTTGGTCCCGTGGCCGCCTTCATCGAGGTGGATTCCTTCGAGGAGGCCCTTGAAGTGGCCAATGACACGGACTTTGGCCTCACGGGGGCGGTGTTCACGAACCTCCCCGCCCGCATGGAACAGGCAAGGCTGGAGTACCACGTGGGGAACCTCTACCTGAACCGCGGCTGCACCGGCGCCATGGTGGGGGTCCACCCCTTCGGCGGCTTCAACCTCAGCGGCACGGACTCCAAGGCCGGCGGCCCCGACTACCTGCTGAACTTCACCCAGGGCAAGACCATCTCCGAGCGGGTGACCGTGCTGAGGCGGCCGGGGGTGGGGGCGTAGCTGTGGTGTGGTGGGAGTGGCTGAGAGCCTTGCGGTGGTCGGCCACTCCCACAGCACCCTCCGGATTGGTGCCGTCTTCCCAGGAACGATCACAGCGAAGATCCGGTAGATCCTACTGTGGGCTAGCACCGCTCTACCCCATGAACCTCGAACTACCGCAACACCTTGAGCGCTGACCACCTTAAGGCCAGATCCCGATGACCGCTGGCCAGGGCGATCTGGGCGGCGGCGGCGGGCAGGAAGGGCGGACGGAACCGCATCAGCGTCTGATGCACCACGGCATCGGCCTGGGTCGGGTCCCCTAGGCGCAGGTGGGCTTCCACCAGGGGACCGATGAGCACGTCCCATGTTCCCTTGAAGCTGTCGGGTTCTTCCCGATCATCGTCCTCGCCGCCATCCCAGCCCCGCTGGCGGAGAGCCTCCAGGGTTGTACGCAGGTAGGCCCATCGCTTCGCAACGCGAGCTTCCTGAACCAAGCCTCTGATCGCCCACTCGGGAGGCAAAGGGGAGCTGCCCGGTAGGGGCATGAGGGTTTCCACGAAGGCCATCACCGAAGCGCCGCCCGCCAGCGCCGCTAGGGCCTCGCGGATGGCCCACAGCCTTCCATGGCTGGGGTAGCGCCGAAGGGCGGCCTCCACCTCTGGCAGGCAGCGGCGAGCGGCTGTCTGCATCCTGGGTGAGTGGGCAGCAAGGAGGGGTGGCTCGAAGCCAAGGGTTCCCAGGATCCAACGTGGGTCCTTCAGGAGCGCCTCCATGCGGCGTGCGGCATCGCTCCAGAGGGCCTGATCCTCGGCAGCCGTCAGGGGTGTGAGGCACTCCCGGGGCGCGTCGACAGTCCATGACGCCCCGTGTCCGACGGAAACATGCTGCTTGTCTTGTCCAGGGAATAAGGGTTTGAGGTGTGGCGCCATGCCGCGTGCGGCGCGGACGAACTCCCGACGCAACAGCTGCCACTGTGCCTCAAGATGATCAGGGTTCGCCGCACAGAAAGCCTTCAACCGGGTGTGCATGGACGTGATGCCCACCCGGGCGAGGCTCGCGGTTAGCTCGGCGGCGGTCGGCAGCTGGCGTCCCTCTGCCTGGGGTCTGCCGTGCTCATCGAGGTAGATCCAGCGCGGACCCGGACGCCCCAGCAGTGCGGACAGCTCATCGGCTGCGACCCCTCCTTGCACCTCCAGCTTCAATTCCAGTTCTCCGAGGGTTTCCAGCTTCATGAGCGCCTTGAAGTGTTGGCTCCAGATGCCCTCGGCATCATCGAGTACCAACAGGCAGTTCACCGGGAGCAGCCGTCTCGGATGAGGTGCGGGTGCGGGATCAAGGCCTCCCCAGGTGACCGCAAGATCATTGCGATTACAGGTCATGGCCACTTGGACAGCCAGTGCGACCCCCTGGGGGATCCCCTGGGCGTGGAGGTCTCGCACCAGGAGATCGGCCGCTCGCTCGTTTCCCCTTTTCAGGTGTGCCTCCAGCAACAGGCGGATCTCCAAATCCATGACCACGCGACCGCTTGTCGTGTTCTGAAGCGAGCGGGCAATCATGGGCGAGGTTCTTTCCACCTGCTCCCCTAGGAGCGCTTCCAGCGCCTCCCAGTTTCCGGTGGCCTGGCATGTCCGGGCGTAATTCTTGACGGCCTCGCTGCCAAGGGCTGCAGAGAGGGAAAAGGGGTGCGCGGGCGAACCCTGGAGCTGCTGCACCAGCTTTGTGATGGAACCTTCCCCCGACAACGTGGCGCAGAGATTCCAGGCAACCATTGGTGCATACGATGTGGGGGCCCTGCGGACCGCTCCTTCCAACGAGGAGAGGTGGCGAGAGGCGAGGGATCGGATGCGGGGCGAGTGACGGGCAGCCAGAGGGATATCGCCCAGGAAGCTGCTGCCCCCCTGGATGGCATAGAAGCCCCAAGCGCCGGTGGCGAGGTACCGGTCAAGCGCGTCTGCCACGGGTCCCCAGATGCGTGCGTCCTCCGTCTCCGTTAGCGGGCGGGTGAGCTCTGGCAAGGCCAGGGGTTGGGCTGGGTCCGCGGATTTGATGAACGGCGCCATCCGCACTTTGGCGGCGGCGAGGCGGTGCCGGAAGAGGGCTTCTAAGGCCTCGGCGTGGTCGGGCTGCTTTCGCAAGATAGCCTGGAGTTCCGCGTCTCGATCCACCCAGCCGGCGCGCAACAGTCGTTCAGCCAGCTCGATGGCCGTGGGCACCCGCGTATCCTGCAGCAGCGTGCGGCCATCCCGGGCCAGCCATGCCCAGTGTGGCGTAGCGCCCCACCCCTCTCGAGTGGCGAGCGCTGCCCCCGGACCCTTGTCCAAAGGAAGTTTTCTCAGTGGCACCTGGAGATCGACTGCGGGATCAAGCTGGATCAGCGCCTGAAGGGAGCTTGTGAATTCGGATGGACCCACCGCGACGAGGGAGCCCTGACGCGTGGTCCAAAGCGCTTGGAGCAGGGGCTTCATGTCTTGTGCGTCGAGGGTCAGGATGGTTGAGCAGGCAAGGAGGGGGGCAAGCAGGCGCATGGATCAAGAATATCCAACGGTTAATTCATGATGGGGTTTCCACCCACATCAAGTGCGGAAAGAAGCTCGCCATAGGGATGGTCCATGGTCATGTCCTTGCCTGGAGCCGTGACGGGGCTTGGCTGGGCTGCAATGGAGTGGATCGCGTTCGGGTGGTGACGTCCGAACTGAGCTATGTTGACTGGGACTCGAACCGTCCCTTTCTGGATTGGGCGGACGAGCGCACCGGAATGGGCGTTTGCGTCCTTTTCATGCCTACTGGTCGTGGCGGATCGGGGTGGCATGGTGTTCCTGGTGGGTGTCGCTGAGGGCGAACCATCCTTCGGTTCCACGGGCGCCGCTGTGGGGTTTGGCGGCCCTTTGGCTCCTCGGGTAGGAGCATCAACATGACCAGGGAGAAGTCCCGCGGGGTCCCCGGAGCCAGCCCTCACCCCTCGGACTTCGATACCCTGGTCCCCATGCAGCCCCTGTCCCTCGCCCGCACCCTCGACGCCCTCCAGCAGGAGCGCAACCAGGCCTGGCGCAGCCGGGCCGAGCGGCTGGAAGGCATCCAAATGGCCCAGAACCGGGCGGCCTGTGCGGCCATGGCCCAGTATCAACCCGACTCCGGCGCTTCGGCCCTGGAGGTGGGCGGAGGCGTGGCCCTGTTCATGGGCGTGGGTAGCCCCCTCACCCAGGCCCTGGGCATGGGGCTGCAGGGGCCCTTAACACCCGAGGACCTGGATCGCATCGAGGCCCACCTCACCCAGCGGGGGGGCAAGGCCCAGTTCGAGGTGTGCCCCCTGGCGGACCCCGGACTTTTCGCGGCCCTGGCGGCCCGGGGCTACGTCCTCCAGGAATTTCAATTCGCCTGGGCCTTGGATCTGGAGAGGGCACCCGCGGCGGAGGTGCCCAAGGGCGCCCGGATCGAGCCTCTGGAGGATGGTGCGGCCTTCCTGGGGGTGGTGATGGCGGGCTTTATGGAATGCGCCCCGGAGGAGGTGCCCCGGGAGGTCCTCGACCTCATGACCCCCACGGCCCTGGCGGAGGGGCAACAGCTCTGGGGCGCCTACTGGGGAGACCAGCTGGTGGGCGGTGGCACCTTCTTCGTCCAGGGAGCCACCGCGGCTCTATCCGGGGCTTCGGTGCTTCCCACCCATCGCGGGCGTGGACTCCAGGGGGCCCTCATCCGGGCCCGCCTTGCGGAGGCCCAGCGCCTGGGGTGTGGTCTGGTGGCCAGCGGTACCGCCCCCAACAGCCCCAGCCAGCGCAACATGGAGCGGCATGGGTTCCGGGTGGCCTATCCCAAGGTGGTGCTGCTCCAGCCTTGAGGCGGGTAGCGCTCCTGACAACCGCGAAACTCCCAGGCCCAAACCCTGGTTGCCTCTCCGGGGGTAAAGGGTGTACACGGAAACCATGGAACCCATGTCCGAGATTCGCCCCAAGCCCGGAGGCATCCGGCCCCTGCGTGTGGTCCAGGTCCTCCTACGCTCAGCCCACATCGCGGCCATGGGGCTCGTGCTGGGGGGCTGTTGGCTGGGGATGGAATTCGAACCGCTGAAGGTGCCCATTGTTCTCACCGTGGCCACGGGCATCCTGCTCTTCGCCCTGGACTTGGCCAAGGGGTTGGAGATTCTCCACCAGGGGTCCGGTCTCCTGATGCTTTTGAAACTGGTATTGCTGGGACTGGGCAATGTCTTTCCTGCGCACCGCTTCGGGTGGTACCTGGCGGCCACCCTCGTGGCCAGTTTCGGTTCCCACATGCCCGCATCGTGGCGTCACTACTCGATTTGGAACGGACGGGACCTGCGGCCCCGAGCCTGAGGGATGGATGTGGTTACATGGAACCCGGAGCGTGACCATGGGTAGCCTTGCCAGTGTCAAATTCGATTCTTTCCTGGTCTGGATGGACCGCACCGGCTGGGGCAAGCTTCGCAGCTTGCTGCTGGTGCTGGTGACCTGCGCGGTCATCCTGTGGGCCGTGAAGCTGGTGGGTCGGGCCGTCCGCAAGGCCGTGGACGATGGCAACGAGGATGTCACCACCGAGGCCGAACGGAGGGCGGAGACCCTCAGCTCCGTGCTCAACAACGCCGCCTGGGTGGTGGTGGTGGCCTTCTTCCTGGTCATGACCCTGAAGGAATTCGGTGTGGACATCGGCCCCCTGGTGGCGGGGGCGGGAATCGCCGGACTGGCCCTGGGCTTCGGGGCCCAGAGTCTGGTGAAGGATGTCATCAGCGGGTTCTTCCTGCTCATGGAGAACCAGTTCGGGGTGGGGGATATCGTCAGCATTGACGACAAGCACACGGGGACGGTGGAGCGCATGACCCTGCGCATCACCCAGGTCCGGGATGCCGAGGGCCGGGCCCACTTCCTGCCCAACGGGTCCTTCACCAAGGTGGTGGTGCTTTCCAAGGAATATGCCAAAGCCTTGGTGGACGTGGAGGTGAGTCTGGAAACCGATGCCGATCGGGTCATGGAACTCCTGCGGGACGTGGGCAGGGAACTGCAGGAAGCGCTGCCCCAGACCGTCCTGGAACCCACGGAAGTCAAGGGCATCGAGTCCATGGATGCCAACGGCCTGAAGATCCGCACCTTCACGAAGACGGCCCCGGGGGCCCAGTGGGATGTGGGGCGGGAGCTTCGCCGCCGAATCCTCTTGCGCTTTCGCCAGGAGGGCGTCGTCATGCCCTTGCCCCAGCGGGTGGTCTGGAACCGCACCGAGGCCCGGAAACTCCAGGGCGAAGGCTGAAGGACCATGCGACTCTCCCTGGCCATGATCGTCAAGGACGAGGCCACCCGCCTGGGGACCTGCCTGGCCTCGGTGCAAGGCCTGGTGGACGAGGTCGTGGTCCTGGACACGGGCTCCCGGGATGCCACGCGGGAGGTGGCACGGACCTTCGGAGCTCGGGTTGCGGAGCATCCCTGGCAGGGCGACTTCTCCGAGGCCCGGAACGCGGCCATCGGACACTGCTCCGGGGACTGGATCCTGGTGCTGGATGCTGATGAGGCCATCGATGCCCTGGACCACGCCGCGCTGCGCGAGGCGGTGGAGCGGCCCACCGCGGAGGCGTACCTCCTCACCGTGCGGGACTATTTCCGCCATGGCACGGCCGTGGGGATCAATGGCGCCCTGGAACCGTCCCAGCCCCGGGGGGGGCAGGGCCAGGGCTTCAGCCACAAGTTCGACTATCCCCTGGTGAGGCTCTTCCGGGCTATTCATGGACCGGTCTTCGAGGGCAGGATCCACGAGAGCCTGGAGCCCTATTTCCTGCGTCGGGGCCTGACCCCCCAGCCCCTGGACGTGGTCATCCACCACTATGGGAAGGTGGACGAGGCCCGGGAAAAGGCCAAACACCAGGAGTACACCCGGTTGGCGAAGGCGCAGGTGGCGGCGAATCCCCAGGATCCCATGGCCCACTACAACCTGGTGCAGCAGGCGGTGAAGGTGGAGGACTGGGAGGCGGCCCTGGCTTCCTCCAACGCCTACCTCGCCCTGGCGTCCCAGGTGCCCCTGGTGGTGGCCCTGGGGCGGGTGCGGGCCTGTCAGGGCCTGGGTCGCCATTCCGAAGCCCTCCAGACCCTGGAGGCCATGCTCCGGGAGCGGCCGGACCATGGGGTGTCCCTGGACCTCCAGGGGGAGTCCTTCGCCCGGTTGGGGCGCTTCGGGGAGGCCGAGACCGCCTGGCGCCGTGCCATGGCCTGCGCCCCGGCCTTCACCCTGCCGGTGCTGCGCCTGGCCCGGATGCTGGCGGAACGAGGGCGCTATGAGGACGCACGGTACGTCCTCCAGCAGGGCCTGGAGCGCAATCCCTTGGACGAGGCCCTGTGGGGCGAACGGGTGTCCCTGGGGGCCCGGCACCAGGACCCCAGGGTGGTGCAGGATGCCTGGGCCGCCCTCCGGGCCCTGCCCGGTGGGGGCCAGGGGCTCTGGCATCGACTGGTGGTGGTGGCCCTCCTCCAGCAGGGGGCCCGGCCCCAGTCCCGGGGCGTGCTGGACCAGGGCCTGGCCTCCTTCCCCGGAGATCCTTCCCTCCTAGCCCTGGAACGGCATCTCCAGGAGTAGCTTCCGGAGGGTGGCCACCGCTTCCCGAATGCGATCCGGGGGGGTGCAGAGGGGTGGCAGGAGGTAGAGGCAATCCCCGATGGGGCGGGCCAGGAGCCCCTGCTCCAGGGCCCTGCGGTGGAAGCGCCAGGCGAAGCGGGCCTCCGGGGGGAAGGGCTGGCTCGTGCGGGGATCCACGATGTTGCAGGCGGTGATGCAGCCGAGGCTGCGGGCCCGGCGCACCATGGGCAGGTCCACCAGGTCGGCCCAGGCCTCCCGCAGGGTCCGGGCCAGGAGGGTCGCCCGGGCCTCCACCGGTTCTTCGTCGAAGAGGGCGAGGGAGGCGCAGGCCACGGCGCAGGCCATGGGATTGGCCGTGTAGCTGTGGCCGTGGAAGAAGGTCTTCCACTCCGTGTAGTCCCCGTAGAAATGACCATGGACCTCGTCCGTGGTCCAGGTGAGGGAGAGGGGCAGGGTGCCCCCGGTGAGACCCTTGGAGAGGCACATGAAATCGGGCTTCACACCGGTTTGATCGGTGGCCAAGAAGGAACCCGTGCGGCCGAAGCCGGTCATGACCTCGTCGTGGACCAGGTAGACCCCCTGCTGGGTGCAGTGGTGGCGGATGGCCTGGAGCACCTCCACCGGCCACATCCGCATGCCTCCCGCCCCCTGCACCAGGGGCTCCACGATGAAGGCCGCCAGGCGGGGGCCGTGGTCTTGGAAGAACTGCGCCACCGCCTCCAGGGCGGTCTCCAGGGTGTGGGGCCAGGCCTTGAGGTCCGGGGCCAGCTCCCGGCGCGGATCCTCGGGCACATCCAGACGCTCCGTGCGGCAGAGCAGGGGGCGGAAGATGCCCGTGAGGAAGTTGTCCAGTTCCCCCACCCCCACGGCGCCCAGGGTGTCCCCGTGGTAGCCCTCCCGGAGCGCCCCGAAGCGGTCCCGGCCCGCCTCTCCCCGTTGGAGCTGGGCCTGGAAGGCCATTTTGAGGGCCACCTCCACCGCCGTGGAGCCGTTGTCACTGAAGAAGCAGCGGGTGAGGTGGGAGGGAAGGCGCCGCCGGAGGCGGGCCACCAGTTCCAGGGCGGGTTCGTGGGTGAACCCGGCGAACATCACGTGGTCCAGCCGTGCCCCCTG
>CAZPUI010000116.1:0-11279 GCA_964589695.1 uncultured Solibacteraceae bacterium
ATTTCACTCTTTCATAATGCTCTCCAAAGCGATCCTTGATTTGAGGTTCGAATTCCCTTTCGGGAACCAGGAGCGTGAAGGTATCCCCCGATTCCGTGTACGTGCCGGCCATGGGGCCGTAGGTGGCCGAACCATCCGCCTGGAACTGGACATTGACGCTCACAGGATCCGGGACGCCTGACTGGCTTTCGTCGAGCAGGAAAATCCAGGTGGTTCCAGAAAGGGATGGCATGGTGCCTCCTTGGGAAGGATGGGAGTGGTGGGGAGGACGGGGGCCCGGATGCCCTGGTCGGGGGGGGTGACCCCTTCATGAAATGATTCCGGTGGATAGATGCCAATGTTTACACATCCGTGACCATTTTTTATATTCATTAATCCAATTTCATGATCGGCTTGGGCGGGTCCCCGTCGACCAGTTCTTCGAGCCATGAACATGCGCGCCGACCAAGGAGGTCGGCGCGGGTTGATACCAGGTTGCTTTTTTTTGGCCTGGGAGGGTATTGAAGGTTCCACTTCATGCAAACGCATGGTTTTGCATGAAAGGGTGGACCCTTAATGGATCTTCGGGGTGGCTACTGCAGCAGGATCGCCGTGCCCCGCAGGGGTCGGCGGGTGCCGCCCATGAGGCTGCCGTAGCTGGCGCCACGGCCGCTGGAGAGGGCCTCCACCTGCACGCGGTAGGGCACGCCGGCGAGCACCATCTCCGCCGGGACCTTCACGCCGGGGGTGGTGGCCACGATGGTGACATCGGGCTGCTCGCCGCCCACCCGGGTTCCGTCCGCCAGGTCGTGGTCGGTGCGGAAGAGGCTGATGACATAGGCGCTGGCCTCGGGCTGGGCCTCCCAGGTCAGGCTGCGCTGGCCGTCCTGTTCCACGACCCGCAGTCCCGAAGTCCTGGCGGGTGCCTCGGGGGCGAAGGCTGCCAGGGTGGTGAGGGAGGCCTGGTACTGGCTCCACAGGCCTGACACTGTCTGGCCGGGCAGGATCTGGCCGATGGCGGTGTTCCAGGCCCAGGTGCCCAGGGCACCGGCGGTGTGGTTCAGCTCGATGACAAAGGAGGCCTTCTTGGTCTTGGCGATCCAGTTCAGGAAATGGCCCGTGGTGGTGTAGCCATCGTTCCAGCTCCCGCCCTTGTAGGGCTTGCTGTTGGGGTGCAGCCCGCTGGCGATGCGCACATAGTCCGCCGTGCCCTCCACGAAGCCGAAGAAGTCCGTGCCCTGCTGGTAGCCCCCGCAGTTCTTGGGAGAGTACTGGTAGCCATGGGTGCCCTCGTGGGAGAGGACGCCCTGGACTTCCTTGGCAACGGCCGTGGAGCTGTTGCCGTTCTGGGTGTAGATGCGCTCCAGGTGCTGGGCGCTGACCCCGATGAAGATCTCGGGAGGGTTGCCCCACTTGTAGGCCACGCCGTTGGGATCGTTCTTCAGGTACAGCGTGAGCTTGGTGAAGTTGTTGCGATCGTCCTTGTTGTCCACATAGAGCTTCTTGCAGATGGACAGGCACTCGTCCCGCATCATCTTCGCCACGTCGGGAACGGCATTCTTCAGGATCGTGGAGCCGTTCAGGCCCTGGGCTTCATCCACGAAGACCACGGTGGGGGCCACGAAGCCGGACCAAGGATCGCCCGTGTTGGGCAGGGTGCGGGCACTGGCGCTGGCGTAGGCGGAGCTGCCCGAGGCGTTGGTGGCGATCACTCGGAAGTAGTAGGTCGTATCCGCGGAAAGGTTCGTGCTGGCAAAGCTGGTGGAATTGGCACCCAGGGTGGCCACGGTGGAGAAGGTGCTGCCGTCGGTGGAACGCTGAATGCCGTAGCCGGTTTCATTGGTGGCATTGTCCTTCCATGCCAGGTTGATCTGGCTGCTGGAGGCCGCCGTGGCCGTCAGGCTGGTGGGGGCCGCGGGCAGGTTGGAGGTGCCCGAGACGGTGACCAGGCTGGCCTTGTCCACCAGGAAGTTGGTCAGGAGGGACGAATCCTCCTTCATCTCGAAGTGCAGCCTCACCGTCTGTCCCTTGTAGGCCAGAAGGTTGAAGCTGCGCTGCTGATAGCCCGTGGCCTTGTTCACATTGCTGTAGGTGGCCAGGGTGGCCAACACCGCGCCACTGCTGTTGCGAACCTGCACGGCCAGGGTGTCGTAGACCTTCGCTTCGGTCTCCTTGGTGTCGATGTGCAGGAAGAAACTGAAGGTGGCGCTGGTGGCCTCCGCGGGGATGGCCACGGACTGGTACAGGGTTTCCGTGGTGGTCTTGCCATTGCCACCCAGGTAGGCGGCCCGGGTGCCTTCGTAGGCGGGCTGGCCACTGGAGGACCAGTTGCCGATCACACCGGTGGTGCCGGCCCACGGGGTGGTGCCTGTTTCAAAGCCGCCATTGACGAGGCGTTCCGTGGAGGTCTGGGCCAGGAGGGCCGGGGCCAGGAGCAGTCCGGCATGGCGGAGGCAGAGTCGGGAGGTGGTCATGGTGTCTCCTTGGTGCACGAGCCAGCGGCCAGCCTTCGAAGGGCTGGATGGGGTGCTGACACGGGGGGTGGGGGGTGGGGAGCGAGCGCGTGGAAGGCTTGGATCGAGCCGACTTCGATCCGGGCCCAGGATGCGACGCTCAAAGAAACTCCGGGTGAGTATGGCTCGACCGCAGCGCCCTGCGATCCTGAAAATGGGATCACTTGTTGGACAGATGGAGCCAGCCCACCTCGTCTGCGTTGTGGGTTCTGCGGGAATGGAAAGGAGGCGGTTCGCGCCTTTGCAACCGTCTCCGAAGCCAGCCACGATCCGATTTGTTGTCAGAATTGTTAAGCAATGTGCATGCCACCAGTTGTCGAATGCACACACCCTGGGGCGGCTTCCTGGTTTGACCCCGCCCCAGGGGCTGCGGATGCTGGTAGCTACGGAGTCTCCATGTCCCTCGCCCGTCTGCTCGCCGCGTGCCTGTGCCTCCTGCCCCTGGCCGCCCAGTCCCCCCGAACCGCCTTCGTGGATCCCTTCATCGGCACCGCGGGCATGGGACACAGCTACCCCGGAGCCACGGTGCCCTTCGGTTTCGTCCAGCTCAGCCCGGACACGGATACCGGGGAATACACCCTGGATGGCCGGACCTACCGGAAGGAGGTCTACCGCTACTGCGCGGGCTACCAGCACGGCGATCCCACCATCGTGGGCTTCAGCCACACCCATTTCCACGGCACCGGCCATTCGGACCTGGGGGATCTGCTGGTGATGCCCACGGTGGGGGCCCTCAAGCTGCGCCCTGGGACGGTGGCCCAGCCCGGCTACCGCAGTCCCTACAGCGGCGAAGAGGCTCAGCCTGGCTACTACGCCGTGACCCTCAAGGATCCTGGGGTGCGGGCCGAGTTGACCGCCACCACCCGGGTGGGGGTGCACCGCTACACCTTCCCCCAAAGTGAGGCTTCCCGGGTGGTTCTGGACCTGGTCCATGGTCTCTACAACTACGACGGCAAGGTGCTCTGGAGCCGGGTGGAGGTGAAATCCCCCACCCTGGTGACGGGCCTGCGCCACACCCGGGGCTGGGCGAGGGATCGCCAACTCTTCTTTGCCATGGCCTTCAGCAAGCCCTTCAAAGCCTGGGGGGGTCAGGATGGCGAGAAGCCCGTCTACCGAGGCTTCTGGCGCAAATTCGAAGCGATCAAGGACTTCCCCGAGCTGGTGGGGCGGGATTTGCGGCTGCATTTCGACTTCGACACCCAGGCCGGGGAGCAGATCCAGGTGAAGGTGGCCCTCTCCGCCGTGAGCGTGGAAGGTGCCCTGAAAAACCTGGAGGCCGAGGTGCCCCACTGGAATTTCGACCAGGTGCGCCTGGAAGCCCAGGCCCGCTGGGAGAAGGCACTGGCGGTCTTCGATGTGGAGGGCACGGCCAGCGAGAAGCGGCGCTTCTACACCCAGCTCTACCACTGCCTGCTCGGCCCCGTGGAATTCCAGGATGTGGACGGGCGCTACCGGGGCCTGGATCGGGAAATCCACAAGGCCGAAGGCTTCACGAACCACACGGTCTTCAGCCTCTGGGACACCTTCCGGGCCCTTCACCCGCTGTTCACCTTGATTCAGCCTGACCGCACCCATGATCTGGTGAAGTCCATGCTCGCCCACCAGGCCCAGGCCCCCTGGAAGCTCCTGCCCGTGTGGTCCCACCATGGCAACGAGAACTGGTGCATGACGGGCTACCACAGCCTGCCGGTTATCGCCGACGCCTGGCTCAAGGGGCTCCGGGGCTTCGATGGTCCCAAGGCCCTGGAGGCCATGGCCCAGAGCGCCACCGCACCCTGGTTCGAGGGACTGGGGGACTACATGCGCCTGGGCTGGGTGCCCGATGAGTCCAACGGGAGCAGTGCCTCCAAGACCCTGGAATACGCGTACGACGATTGGACCCTTGCCCGCATGGCGGAGAGCCTGGGCCGCAAGGACCTGGCGGCCACCTTCGAGGCCCGGGCCCGCAACCATCGCAAGCTCTGGGACCCCGCCACCGGTTTCATGCGGGCCCGCCGTGCCGATGGCACCTTCCGCACCCCCTTCGACCCCCTCCAGACCCATGACCAGGGCTACATCGAAGGCAATGCGTGGAACTATTCACTCTTCGCCCCCCATGATGCGGCCTGGCTCACCCAGGTCCATGGCGGGGGAGAGGCCTTCGGCAAGCACCTGGACCAGTTGTTCACCCTGGAGCTGGACGAGGCCCACATCGCCCAGACCGAGGACCTCCACAAGGTCGGCCTCATGGGCAACTACGCCCACGGCAATGAGCCCAGCCACCATGTGCCCTACCTCTACATCTGGGCCGGCCAGCCCTGGAAGACCCAGCTCCGGGTGCGACAGATCCTGTCGCAGATGTACCGGGACACACCGGATGGGCTCTGCGGCAACGATGACTGCGGGCAGATGAGCGCGTGGTACATCTTCAGTGCCTGCGGTTTCTACCCCGTGGCCCCCGGGTCCAACGAATATGTGATCGGGGCGCCCTTCCTTCGTTCCATCGACCTGAACCTGCCTTCGGGCAAGCGGCTGTCCATTCGGGCCCCCCGCCTGGAGGATGGGAATCCTTACATCCAGCGCGTCCTTTGGAACGGCAAGCCCCACGACAAGACCTTCCTGCGCCATGAGGACCTGGTGCAGGGTGGCACCCTCACCTTTGAAATGGGCCCGAAGCCCAGCCGCTGGGGCACCCGGTCCGATGCGCGCCCCTTTTCCCTTCCCCTGGACTGAAGGAATCCTGCCCCTCCTGCGGACGCGTTCCCAGACCGCCCCCGCAGCCCCCTGAATCCCGATCGAGTCTGGACAACCCTCCTAGGTCCTGGTCTTCCCGATGCGGTAGGCCAGGGGGGTCACCTTGGCCATTTTTCGGAAGACCCGATGGAAGTACGCATGATCCTGGAACCCCGCGCGGGCTGCCACCTCCTTGATGGGGAGGTCGGAATCCTGCAGCAGATGCTGGGCATGGTCCAGGCGTACCTGGTTGAGGTAGTCAACGAAGCGGTGGTGCCCCTGTTGGCGGAAGAGGCGGCTGATGTGGTTGGGGCTGAGCCCGAAATGGGCGGCCAGGCTTTCCCGGGTCAGGGGCAGGGCAAGGTTGGATTGGATGTAGAGGCAGAGGGCCTCGAAGGTATGGAGGGCCTTGCCGTCCCTCCCCGCGCCCCGGCGGAGGTTGACCAGGCACTCCTCCAGGAGGCCCGGCACCAGGGCGGCTTCCAGTTCCGTGCGCTGCTGCCGGGCGGCGCTGGCCCGCAGGCAGGCCAGAAGGGCCTGAAGCACACCATCGGAGGGCCAGTTGCTGCCGGCCTTGGTGGCCGAGGGGCCTTCGGGACCCAGCTCCACCAGGCTGAGGCCGATGTGGCGGCTGCCGAAGAGCACATTGAGCAGCCTGCACCGGGCCTCCCAGTCCGGCCGGTCCCAGGTTCCCTCCGGGGCGTAGAGGGCTTCGCCGGGATGGAGCTGGATGCGCCGAACCCGATCCTGGTCCCCCGTTTCCACCGTCAGGCTCCCCTGGAGGACCACCAGGAGGCGTGGGAAGCGCGTGCGCTGGGCCCGGGCCGGAGGCACGCCCCCGCCGGCCACGTGCACGGTGCGGACTCCCTCCAAGGCGAGGTCCTTCCGCACCGCAGCCACCAGGGGGTCCTGCTGGGGAATCACCGTTGCCATGTGCCCGTGCCCTCTCCACGACGTCCCCTCACCTGGGAAGCGTCCCTCCATTCTGGGCCATCCCGGGCCCTCCGCAAGGCCGGAATCCGACATCCGCTGTCGCATCGAGGTCCACCCTGGCGCCGCAGTCCCACGCCTTGCTCCATCCCCGAAATCCACCCTTCGGAGGTCCCATGAGAATCCTAGCCGTGACAGCCTGCCCCACGGGCATAGCACACACGTATATGGCCGCCGAACAGCTCGAAATCGCAGCACGGCGCGCCGGGCTGCCCATCAAGGTCGAAACCCAGGGCGCCCTGGGCATCGAGAACCGCCTTTCCCAGCGGGATCTGCACGCCACGGAGCGCGTGCTCATCGCCGCCGACATCGAGATCCTGGATTGGGACCGCTTCCGCCACAAGCGTCTGGTGAAGGTCCCCATCCAGGCTGCCATCGACGACCCGGATAACGTGCTGGCGCGGTATTTGGCGTAGGGCCTTGGGCGGCGGGGCCGCCCAAGGAAGGATCCTCATCTCTTGACCCTTCGGTGTTTCCCCGCGGATCTACGTTCGATGAAACGGAGCAGGTCCGGGAATTCGGAAAGGCGAGCATGAACGATCCGCGCCACGCGTTGATGGAGTCCCTTGGCTTCCAGGCGATCGAAGGCCAGTTCCAGATCCCCCGGACGTTCCGCCAGCAAGTGCTGGAAGAGCGCAGCCGCCTGGGCGCGGTCCTTGCTGGCCTTGACCTGCTCCACCACAGGGCGAGATTCCGAAACCAGGAGCCGTGATCCCGTCCATCCTTGGACTTCCGGCTGAAGGCGCCAAGCAGATTCACGAAGTTCCGCTGGAACTCCATCCCCTTTATGCGCTCCTGAAGTTTCGCCAAGAGCACTTAGGTTTCGGGGGAAAGGGATCGCGAGGTACCCTACAGCTGACTCACAAGTTCTGACATCGGTCGGTGCTCCGGGCTTCGCGGGTATACCCAATCTCTCTCGACTTTGGGTATACCCGCACGTTCCAGGCCCCACCGAGCCGACAAGGAAAGAGGGCTACTGCTTGAATCAGTGCCAGCACGCGAACGATGGGGTGATCACAAGGCCGATCCGGCCCCTGGCTACCGTTGCGCGAGCCCAGATTCCTACCTTGGTCTTGTGGCACCGGTCAGAATGGGGCCTTTGAATTCCCTATGCACGCACCAACGCAGCCTGAAAACAAGGGCCTTACGTCATGCGACATGACGCCAACATGGCAATTGACCTCAGGTTCCTTGCAAGGAGAAAGGAAGTCCATCGCGACGAGTTGAGGCGTGGCGGCTGAAGGCGGCCCTCTGGAAATGCCGGGCATTCAGATCCATGGGCCTCAACCGTTCACGCCGATCATCCGTGGACCTTCTCGCGTTTGCGAAGGAAGATGAAAGGACATTCCTGTCCAGAGAATTGCGGGTGGGATCTTTATGTTCGGACGGTTCTGAGGATTACCATGCCTGGATTCGATACGGAGCAATTGAAAGACGCGATGGTGGCAATGGTGCCGAAGGATGGAAGCACCATCGGGAATGGGGCGCTGCGTCAGCGCTTGGGTGTGAAGCTCGGCGGTGAGGTGCCCCAGGCTGGCTATGACCAAGCCAAGGTCGAGCTCATCGAAGCCGGAATCCTGGTCCCTGGCCGCGGCCGTGGCGGTTCCGTTCGGCTTGCGGAAGCCGATACGGCTTCTGAAGCCGGTCTTTTTGAAGACGATGGATTGCCGGAGAGCCCTGAGGATACGGAAGACACCGAAGCCGAGGCTCCTGCGAAGCGAGGACGGCGGTCCAAGAAGGCCGTGCCTTCGGCGGGCGGGATCTCGGACCTGATGAAGGAACTTTGGGAGGCGGCCGTACGGCTTCGGGGCTCCATTGAGCCCGCGGACTACAAGCGCTACGTGCTGCCCATCATCTTCCTGCGCTTCCTCTCCTTGCGGTACGAGCGCCGCCGTGGCCAGCTCGAATCCCTGGTCAATGATCCGGGCTCCAACTACCACGGGGACTACGCAGCCCTTGAAGACCATGACGAGTACCGGGCTGGCGGCGCCTTCGTGGTGCCGGAAAATGCCCGATGGTCGAAGATCGTCAAGGAAGCCCAGGCGGACAACGTCAAGGTCTTGGTGGATGACGCGCTGGAACTCCTGGAGAAGACCTACCCCGAGAAACTGCGTGGACTCCTTCCGCGTATCTACGCGGGCAGCAACATGCAGGCGGAGGATCTGCGGGGGCTGATCAACCTGTTCGCCAAGGATATCTTTGCTGCGGATCACGGTGGCGAGGACGTTCTGGGTCGAGTGTACGAATACTTCATTGGGGAGTTCGCCAGCAGCGAAGGGAAGCGAGGTGGCGAATACTTCACGCCGTCCAGCATCGTGAGGACGTTGGTGGCCGGCTTGAATCCCGAGCGTGGGGTGGTCTTCGATCCCTGCTGCGGCTCTGGGGGAATGTTCGTCCAGTCCGACCTCTTCACGAATCACAGCCACCAGCTCAGCTTCGTGGGCCAGGAAAGCAAGGACTTCACCTACCGTCTCTGCCGCATGAACCTGTTTATCCATGGGCTGGATGGAAAGATCGAGCTGGGGAGTAGCTACATCGACGACAAGCACCCCGGCTTGAAGGCCGACTTCATCCTGGCCAATCCCCCGTTCAACGACGGCGCGAAGTCTGAATCCGGGTGGGGGGCGAGCAACATTATTTCGGACGACCCCAGACTGACGTTGGGGGACACGAAGCTGCAGCTTTCCCCCCGCAACGCCAACACGATGTGGATCCTGCATTTCCTCCACCACCTCAAGGACTCGGGAACCGCAGGCTTCGTGATGGCGACAGGGGAACTTTCCAACGGGGAAACCGCCCGACTGGATGTCCGGAAAACCCTCATCGAGCAGGACTACGTGGACTGCATCGTTCAGCTCACGGGGCAGCTCTTCGCCAACACCCAGATCCCTTGCGCCCTGTGGTTCCTGTCGAAGAACCGGGGCGGCGGGAATGGTTTCCGAAAGCGCAGTGGCGACATCCTGTTCATCGATGGGCGAAAGCTCGGCACCCTGATTCCGGGTTCACGGAAGCAGAAACATCTTTCAGATGAAGAGATCGACCGAATCGCCGATGTCTACCGCCTGTTCCGCTACCACGGCTCGCCCGAGGCCGTGCCGGGCTTTTGCCGCGTGGTCCCCCTGGAGGAAGTCCGCGAGCATCGCTACGCCCTGACCCCGGGCCGTTATGTGGGCACGGCAGCCGATGATGATGAGGATGAGCCCTGGGAGGAGCGCTTGCCCCACCTGAAGGCGAAGCTGGAAGCCCAAATGGCCGAATCCCAGGCGTTGACCATCCGAATCAAGGAAAGACTGGAAACGCTGAATGTACCCGGCTGAACCCATCCCCAGCGGCTTTCCGAATCGCCTCCTTGGGAACAATTCCATTGGCAGGGCGGCCTCGGAATCCGTACACTGGTTTCAACACACCCGCCCCGCCTATGTCTTCGGATATGCGCAACCTGGGCGGGTTTCTTCTGTACCCGAGGCCTGGAATGAGTAAGCCCTACGCCAAGGTTCCTCGCTCGATTCCAGACCAACTTCAGCTCCTGATCTCGCGCGGATTGGTGGTCGCGGATCGCCCGGCAGCGGAGGCTTTCCTGTCCCGGGTTTCCTACTACCGTTTCAGTGCGTATGTCCTTCCCTTTGAGTCCACCCGCCATGCCTTCCGCCCAGGTGTGACTTTCGAGGATGTCCAGCGGCTCTACCTGATGGATGAGGCGTTGCGCCAGGCCATATTCGCCGCCCTGTCCCCGGTGGAAGTGCTGCTCCGGGCGCGGGTGACCAATGTCATGGCCCTGCATCAGGGAGCTTTCGCCCAACACGATGCGGCGATTTTCCGAAGCACCTTCGATCACGGAAAGTGGTGCCAGGACCTGGAGAAGGAAACCGATCGCGCCAAGGAAGCCTTCGTCGAGCACTTCAAGGCCCAGTATCAGGAATACCCCAAGCTACCCATCTGGGCGGCGGCTGAAGTCATGTCATTCGGCACCCTTTCATTCCTCTACAAGGGCCTGCTGGAACAGATTCAGGCCAAAGTGGGCGGCGGCCTTGTTCATCACCGGGTGCTTCACAATTGGTTCCATTTCCTGACCTACCTTCGCAACGCCTGCGCCCATCACACGCGCATTTGGAACCGGGAGCTGCCCATCCGGCCCGAGGTGCTTCGAAAGGAATGGAAGGCCCAGCCCCTCGACAACACGCATGCTTTCATCGGGGTGGCAGTGTTGGAATGGCTCACGCGCCGGGGTGGAATGGACCTGGGGAAGGTGCAGGATGCCTATGCTGTTTTGGATGGGATTCGAAAGGCCTTCCCAGCCTTCGAGACGGCCATGGGCATTCCTGCGGGATGGGATGGGGGGATGTTGTGGAAGTAAGTCAATGGAAGAGCGTTCACCTGGGCGACCTCATCAAGGTAGAGCATGGGTGGCCCTTTAAAAGCGAATGCTTCAACGAGAGTTTGACGGGTAAGCCCATCATTGTTTCGATCGGGAACTTCAGGTACTCCGGTGGTTTCAGATTCGATTCCACCGCAATCAAGGAATACCGGGGCGAATACCCAAAGGCCTACGAACTCAAGCCAGGCGATATTCTGCTCGTGATGACATGCCAGACCCCGGAAGGTGAAATTCTTGGGATCCCGGGTCGCATTCCCGATGACGGTCGCCAGTATCTTCACAACCAGCGAATGGGGAAGGTGGTCATCAAGACCCCTGAACTGGTGGATGATGCCTTTCTCTACTACTTGTTCTTGTGGAAGGACTTCAACCAAGAACTCGTTGCGTCATCAACGGGGACGAAGATCGTCCATACCGCACCCACTCGGATTGAAGTCTTCCACTTCCAGCTTCCGCCGAAAGATATCCAGAAGCGAATTGGCGCCATCCTTGGTGCCCTCGACAACAAGATCGAACTGAACCGCAAGATGAACCGGACGCTGGAAGAACTGGCACAGGGGCTGTTCCGGTCCTGGTTCGTGGATTTCGATCCCGTGGTCGCGAAGCGCGAAGGGCGACGGTCTGTCGGCGTTCCAGACGCCGTCCTGTCGATGTTCCCCGAACACTTTGAAGAATCCGAACTGGGGCCGATTCCGCTGGGGTGGACAGTC
>CAZPUI010000117.1:0-11274 GCA_964589695.1 uncultured Solibacteraceae bacterium
GCGTGGGCGACAGACCGCACGGGGGCCATTGTGCCAGAACCTTCCTAGGGGGGCGTTGACGCCTCCAGAGTGAAAGCCAAACCGTGGCCAAACGATCTTTGGGACAGCGAACCCAGGGGAACCCCAGCGGGGCTTCCACTGCGTGGGCCGTGAAGATTCCCCGAAGGCATGCAGGCGGGAAGTCCAAGCGGGGCCCTGTCCGGCCGGACCCTTGGGGTCCAGCGAACCTCTCACCCTGAAGGAGACTGCCATGCTGAACCAATGCGGTCGGACGGCCGGGCCTCGGCCTGTCGCCCTTGAATTGCCGCCCACCCTCATTCCCAACCCCATCCGTGGCCAGGCCCCCGTGGCCCACCGCGGCGCCTGCCTGGCGGGAAGCGGCCTCATCTACGGCCTCTTCGCCACCTGTG
Organism: uncultured Solibacteraceae bacterium; assembly: GCA_964589695.1. Classification (GTDB taxonomy): domain Bacteria; phylum Acidobacteriota; class Holophagae; order Holophagales; family Holophagaceae; genus CAZPUI01. The sequence continues at coordinate 411 of CAZPUI010000117.1, forward strand.
GCCTGCTCCTGGCCAGCGGGGTCAAACCGCCCAAGGTGGCATTGTGCCTGCCCCCCGTGGAGGACCATGTCTTCGAACTCGTTCCCAAGTCCGTGGAGCGGGTGGGACCCCGGGGCGGTGCACATGTTCAGTCCGGAAGTGCTGCGGTCCAGGCACCCACGTCGCTGCCGGCCCCGGCCTCGGATCCTATTGATGCCCCCACCACCTTCCCCACGGGGGGAGGACTCCAAAACACCACCCCAGGCTCGGTGGGTGGCGTCCTTGGGGTCCCGCCCGATGGCCCTGGTGACACGGGGGCGGAGTCCAAGGGGGCCTCCAAAGCCCCTGATGTGGTGGAGGTCCCCCCCTCCAGCCTGCGGGTAATGCACCAGGAGCCCCTCCACTATCCAACCTTGGCGCGCCTCGCCAAGGTCCAGGGGGCCGTGGAACTGCTGATGACCATCGACACCCAGGGCCGACCCACGGCGGTGGAGGTCCTGGCGGGGGCGCCCCAGCTCCAGGCCGAGGCCCTGCGGAGTGCACGGTGCTGGCGCTTCGTGCCCGCCACCCTGAATGGACAGCCGGTGTCGGCTCGGTTCCGGCTCACCATCAACTTCCGTCTGGCCTGACTTGGGAGATGCTGCCATGCGCGCTGCGACGGCCCCTTGGGGTAGAACGCTCTGGAAGGCCCTGCTCCTGGCAGGGGGGGGCTGGCTGCTGCTCCTGGGGACCTGGACCCTCCGGGTGGTGGCCACCTCCCTCCACCCCCTGGAGGCCACCTTCATGGGGCAGCCGCTCCTGGAACCGGGTCGCACGGCAGCCTTTCGGGTGTTGGCCCGGGACCGTGAATCGGGCCAACCCAAGGGGGGAGCCGACCTGCGCGTGGCCCTGAAATCGCCCACCGGCCCGCACCTTTTCCTGGGGGCGGGCCGAACCAATGCCCAGGGCCTCCTCCACTGCAATGCCAAGGTCCCCGCCACGCTTCCCGAGGGGGAGTACCAGCTCCTGGTGGAGGAAGGCTACGCCACCCATCCCATCCTGCAGGAACCCATGGCGGTGAAGCGGGCCTTCCGGCTGCTGCTTTCCACGGACAAGCCCCTGTACCAGCCGGGGCAGACGATCCGCATGCGGGTCCTGGCCCTGGCCAGTGCCGATATGAAACCCGCCCAGGGGCAGGAACTGGGAGTGGAAGTCAGGGATCCCAAGGGCACCAAGGTCTTCAAGCAGACCCTCACCACCTCCGACTTCGGTCTGGCCGCCACGGAGTTTCCCCTGGCGGACCAGGTGAATCCGGGGGACTACACCCTCATGGCCACCCTGGGGACGAGCACCTCGGAACGCACCGTGAATGTAGGGCCCTACGTGCTGCCCAAGTTCAAGGTGGAATTGACGTCCGACCGCACCTGGTACGCCCCCGGGGAGCGGCTCCGGGCCGACCTGCGGGCGGAATACACCTTTGGCAAGACCGTGGCCAAGGCGCGGGTCCAGGTGGAAGCCCAGGAATTCATCGACGCCTTCAGGACCTTCGCCACGGCCCAGGGCACCACGGATGAGGAGGGCCACTTCCATGTGGAACTGCCCCTGAAGGCCACCTTCCACGGCCAACCCTTGAAGGGGGGCGATGCCCTGGTGCGGCTCCAGGCCACCGTCACCGACCCCGGGGGCCACACCCAGGTGAAGGCCCTGGACCTGACCGTGTCCCGCAACCCCATTCGGGTGGATGTCATTCCCGAAGGAGGTCAGCTGGTGCCGGGCATCCCCAACCAGCTGCACATCCTGACCTCGTACCCCGATGGTCGCCCCTGCAAGGCCGCACTCACCCTGGAGCCCGGGGGCCACAAGGCCTCTACCTCGGAGCAGGGCTTCGCTCGGGTGGCCTTGGTGCCCAGCCAGGAAAAACTCACCCTCACGGCCCAGGACGCCACGGGGACGCGGGTAAAGGTCACTCGGCACCTGAGCATGGGGCGTGGGGATGCCTTCCTCCTGCGCACGGAGAAGGCCCTGTACCGTTGTGGAGAGCGCCTCCAGGTGGAGGTTCTCTGCACCGCCAAGGAAGACCGCCTCTACCTGGATGGGGTGAAGGATGGGCGTACGGTCTTCATGGGGGAACTGGAGGTGCGCCAGGGCCGAGGGACCCTGGCCCTGGACCTGCCGCCGGACCTGGTGGGCACCTTGGACCTCCACGCCTACCGTCTGGATCCCGGGGGCATCTCGGTGCGCCAGTCCAGGGTGGTCCAGGTCCTGCCTGGGGAGGGCCTGGGCATTCAGGCGGATCTGGACAAGGCCACCTATCGGCCCGGGGAAAGGGCGGAGCTGCGCCTGAGGGTCACGGGCAAGGACGGCGCTCCCACCCCCGCGGCCCTCAGCCTTGCCGCCGTGGATGAGGCGGTGTTCGCCCTGAACCCCAGTCGGCCCGGGCTCGAGGGGGCCTTCTTCGCCATCCAGCAGGAGCTGCTGAAGCCCCGCTACGAGCTCCACGGTCACCTTCCCGGTGCCCCCGAGCTCCTGGCCCACCCCCCCAAGGAATCCCTGGAAGCCCTGATGTCCGCGGCCCAGGGGGGGCCCGAGCCCATGGTGAAGGTGGGGGCCTGGGACTGGAGGGCCCGGGAGCAGGAGACACGCGAGCTCCAGCTGCACGGGTCCATCCTGGTCTTGGCGCTGTTTCTGGCCACCCTGCTGCGGCCCTTCCTTCAGGCGGCACCTCAAGGTTTCGGAACCATGGCCGAGCCAGCTTCCAGGACAGTGTCCATCCACCCGTTCAAGGTGTGGTCCCGTATGGTCCTTGGGCTCTGGTGGACCCTGGCGATGTTTTCAACGCTCGCCCTGATGTGCCTCTTTCTATATGTTCCATGGGGTTGGCGGGAGCGGTTGGTAGGCCCGCTGCACGCCTCGCCCTTGGGAGCCTTGGCCACAGCGGCAGCCTTCTTCGCGATATTCCTTTGGCTGGCGATCAAGGGGCTCCAATGGACCGAGGTGGTCCGGGTCTTTCCAGCATTGAACCGCATGCTGGGGCAACTCTCGTGGGCCTACGTGTTTGCCTGTGGAACCGCGGTGGCTTTGGCCATGCTTGGCCGCGACTTCCCAGGCTGGGTACGGTTCGGGTGGCTCGTGATCGTGGCCGCCTTCGCCTTCACCGCGGGCCCCCTGGCGGCCTGCCTTCGTGGCGCCCTGGGCCCCCAGTCCCGGTGGAGCCTGGTGGGGCGGATCCTTGTCCACGGGGGGCTGGGACTCCTTCCCTTGGGCGTGGTCCTGGGGGTCTCCGCTTCCATGGGGGGCTGGAGCCTGGACGGCATCTTTGGTGAGCAACCAAGCATGGCCGCCCGACGGGTACTCCGGAAAACCACGGGCATCGACCTCCAGGAAGCGGCTCCCCAGGTGGACCTGGCCCTGGCCATGGAACTCCCGACCGGGGCTGGTGCCACCCCGCCCCCCCGCATCCGGTCCCACTTCCCCGAGACCCTGGCCTGGATGCCCCAGGTGCTCACGGACGCCCAGGGGAGGGCCACGGTGAACCTGGACCTGGCGGATTCCATCACCACCTGGCGGGTGGGCCTCAGTGCCGTGGGGCGTGCGGGAGCCCTGGGGTCCGTGGACAAGCCCCTGCGGGTCTTTCAGGACTTCTTCGTGGACCTCGATTTCCCGGTGTCCTTGACCCAGCACGATGAGGTCCAGGTGCCCATCGCCCTCTACAACTATCTGGATACACCCCAGAAGGTGCGCCTGGAGGTCCAGCCCGCCCCCTGGTGCCGGTTGAAGGATGGTGATCCCCGGGAGGTGACCCTGGGGCCGCGGGAGGTGACCTCCACCCGCCTGGGCCTGGTGGCCCTGCGTCCCGGGCGCCATGCCCTGACGGTGAAGGCCTTCGGGTCCGTGATGTCCGATGCCATCACCCGGGAGGTCACGGTGGCCCCCGATGGGCGGCCCCTGGTGCAGACCCAGGGGGGGCGCCTGGGGTCGGGCGCCACCCTGAAGGTCCAGCTTCCCCCGGAGGCCATTCCCGGGGCCGATGACCTGGTGCTCAAGCTCTACCCCGGCGCCTTCAGCCAGGTGGTGGAGGGGCTGGAGGCCGTGTTCCAGATGCCCTACGGGTGTTTCGAACAGACCAGTTCCACCACCTATCCCAGTGTGCTGGTGCTGGACTACCTGCGGCGCACCAAGCGCATCAACCCGGCCCTTTCCATGAAGGCGGCGAGCCTCATCAACCTTGGGTACCAGCGGCTCCTCACCTTCGAGGTGCCCAGAGGCGGCTTCGAGTGGTTCGGGCGTGCGCCCGCCCATCCCGTGCTCACGGCCTACGGCCTTATGGAGTTCACGGACATGGCCAAGGTTCAGGCCGTGGACCCCGACCTGATCCAGCGCACCCGGACCTGGCTTTTGAACCAGGGCCAAGCCGAGGGGATGTGGCCGAGCTCCCACGGGGGGATCCAGGACGGCGCCATCGACGCTTCCCAGGGGAATGATCTGCGCACCACCGCCTACATTGTTTGGGCCCTGGGGGAAGCCGGGGAGACCTCCGCGCGCTTCCAGCGAGCCTTGGGATGGGTGGAAGCCAAGGCGGTCGGGGCGAACGACCCCTACACCCTGGCCCTCTGTGCCTCTGCTCTGCGGGCGGGGGGGGAAGGGTGCCGAGGCCCGGGCCCTCCTGGCCCGACTCTGCGGTCTGGCGGTGGTGACTCCGGACCTCGCCCACTGGGAATCCAGCAGCACGGGCGTGACCTTCAGCCGCGGAGACACCCTGGCCATTGAAACCACCGCCCTCATCGCCCGGGCCCTGGTGCTGGAAAACCAGCACCTAGAGGTGGCCCACAAGGCCCTGGCCTGGCTCATCCAACAGAAGGATCCGAGGGGCACCTGGCATAGCACCCAGGCCACGGTGCACGCCATGCGGGCCCTGCTGGCGGGCACAGGCCCCTCGGTGGAAGGGACGATGACCCTCCAGGTCACCGTGAATGGCCGGTTGGCGGACACCGTGACCATCACCCAGGCGGACGCCGATGTCTTCCGTATGTTGGACCTCCGCCGGTACCTGCAGCCGGGGGAGAACACCCTGAGCCTCCGGGCCCAGGGCCGCGGCGCCGTGGATTACCAGCTGGTGGCCACCTCCCATGTGCCCTGGACCTCGGCACCGGCGACTTCCAAGGAGTTGCTGACCCTCACCGTGGACCATGGCGGTACAGCGTTCAGTGTGGGGGAGATCCTCACCGCCCGGGTGAACCTCCGCTACCACGGCCCCGGCGCCGCCGACATGACCCTGGTGGACCTGGGCCTGCCCCCGGGCTTTGATCCCCTGCTGGAGGACTTCGAGCGCCTGAAGACCCGCGGCCTCATCGAGCGCTTCAGCCTCACCCGAAGCCAGGCCACCCTCTACCTGCGAAAACTCCCTGCCGGTAAGCCCTTCACCTTCACCTACCGCCTGAAGGCCCGCTTCCCCCTCAGGGCCAAGACCCCCCCCACCACCGCCTACCAGTACTACGAACCCGCCATTCGCGCCCAGGCCCGGCCCGTGGAACTGGTGGTGAAGGCGAGGGGGTGAGGGGGCTTGTCCGTGCTGACCTGCCCCCCCGCCTGGGGGCGCCCTAGGCGCTAGGAAGTCGTGAAAAATTAATACAACAATTTTTAACGGCATGTTCATGTTCAATGACATGGTAACTTATGGGCAAACCCAACCATGGAGGAAGGAAGATGCGTTCCCTTGTGCTACTTCTGGCGGCTTTGTGCATTGCAACACCTGTCAGCTCTCAAGGGGTTGCCGCCCCAGCAACGGTCAAGCCTGAATCAGGGAAAGCCTTTTTCCCGAAAGGCCAAGTGATTTGGTCCAAACCAATTCCTGAAGAGTCCAGCACGTTGTTGTTTGCAAATGATGCGGCCTATCTTCATGAAGGTGTTAAATATTCAAAAATTGATCTTGCCACCCAAAAGGAAATTTGGACAGTTGCGGCAGATGCGAACCCAATGCTTGTGATGGGCGGGAGCAATGGAAGAATTTTCCAGGTGACCAAAGAAAGAAAACTTAACTGCTTGGAAGAGTCAACTGGAAAAACCCTCTGGAGCATGAATATGGACAAGCTCGTGGAGGGTGGATTCGGTTGGGGGAGTTTGGTGGTAGTACGATACCCCATCACTAAACCCGTCCTTGTTGATGATCTTGTCATTTTTGGGACGCATGGTGCGAAACTGTTTAAGGGACGGACCGGGAAGGTCTATGCCCTTGAGGCTGCCACGGGCAAATTGCGGTGGGAATTTGAGGCAGAAGATGGTGTCGAAAATGAAATAATTTGTAAAGATAACAAACTCTATTTTGGTGGTGTCGCGGCTGCCTATTCTATCGATGTTAAAACCGGAAAGCAAATTTGGAAGCAAAGCCTTCGTAATGATAATCAGTGGAGTTTCAAACTTGTGGATGACACCTTGCTTGTTTCATCGGGTCACTATGGAAGCAAGGGGTCCATGTTTGGCGGTACGCTTTACGCATTGAATGCGAAGGATGGATCCCAGCGATGGAAATTTGATATTGGTGGACCGAGCTTTGTCCGTGTCGAAGATGGAATGGTCGTTGGCGTCGAATGGGGAAGCATGGGAGGGACGCGAATCAGTGCGGTTCGTATGGATACAGGTTCCAAAGTTTGGGACTACAAATTGAAAACAGCCGCAGATCCTGTCGTGAAGAATGGTCGCGTGGTTTGCCTGACGAGGGATGAGGAAATTCAAACACTTGATTTAAAGACTGGACGAATGGTCAGCAGTTTCAAGGCTGCCGGTGAATTTGAAATGAGCTGGACGACTCCATGGGCGCTCTATTATGCTCCTATGCTGATTGATGGGGAAGTGGTCGTAGCCTCATGGGACGACAAGAAAAAGGAGACGGTCTTTCAGAAAATTGATGTTGATAAGGGAAATTCTGTCGAATCCTTCAGTGTTAAGGGGCGAACAAGGGGGACTCCACTTCGATTTGGTGGTCGTATGGTTTTTTTGACGAATCATGATAAGAAAACATGGAATTCGGTCGTGATGGAATGATGGTTGGGTGCATGCACGGGTTAACCGGCATGCTAAGCATAGATTGATTATCCTTTTCCGTGGACGCCGGGTGCGGCATTAGGAACCTCAGACCGGGCGGATGAAATCCAGAATCGTTGGAGGTACACGTGGCCTGGTTTCCGCCAGGCCTGCGGACTTCGAGGGCAATGGTGCAGGTGACGAGGATGGATGAAGGTCGAACCCTGCCGTCCTTCGGGCACTTGGTGTCCTGCGCGCCCTTGGGATAAAGTGCCTGGTTCGCGGTTTCTCCCTGTCAGAAAGTGAGTTGTGCATGATCGACCTCCAAGCCGGAAATCGTGAGGACTGCGTATCCGAGGGCTTGGTGCCACGCATTGTGGAGCAGCTTGTGCATCGAACCCGCTTGCAGCGATTGACAGATTGGCTTTTTGGGTACGACTTTTTCATCTCCTACCGGAGGAGCGATGGCGAGGACTATGCCCTTCGCCTGGTGAAGCTTCTCAGGACCTACAAGTACGATTGCTTCCTGGATACGGCGGACTATCGCCCGGGGGAAAACTGGGTGGCAGGTGGACGGCTCGCCCTCCGCCGAACCACGCGGTTGGTGTTCCTTTGCACGAGGGATGCCGTGGCCGACCCGAGGGGCCGAAGGGGAGCTGAGGATCCGGTCGTGCGGGAGCTGCAGGCGTTTTCCCGGGAGGGACGTCAAAAAATCCTGATCAAGCTGGACGAGCTTTCGGACGCGGAGTGGAGGGCTTCCGAAGTTGGGGGGTTCTTCTCCGCCTATGACCTCTTCTTGGTGGATGACCGCCGTGGCCCCTCCCAGGACGTTCTGGAGGGTCTCGACCGTGGGTGCCGGTTGGAGAAGCGAAACCGACGCCGACTTCGGGTCATCCGCGCCACCTGCGGCCTGCTGGCGGGGCTGGCCGCAGTTCTCGGATGGGCTTTGTATCGGGCTCGTGAAGAAAACCGCGTCGCCCGCCATAACCTGGGTGTGGCCCGGGTGCATGAAGCGAACCGCCTTGCGGGTGAATCCAGGCATCTCGAGGCGATGGACACCCTCGCGTCGGCGCTGGGCATGCCGCCCTTGGCCGTGACCGATACCCCGAGGGTCCCCGTGGGGCCGCCCCTCCTGAGGCCGGGTTCCGAAGACATGCGAAAGGCGCGGATGACCCTGCACACGCTCCTGAACGATGCGTTGGTTCCTCGCCCACCCCACATCCCCGCCAGGGGCGCCATCAAGCAAGTGGTCTGGGGATCCGGTGAGAAGGGGCCGATGGGGCTCGTCCTGGCCAAGGATGGCCGGAGCGCGGTGCTGCACAGGCTGGGGCCTCCGGGTCAGGTGGTGGCTGTGCAATTCTCGCCACCGGCAGCGGTGCTGGGATCCCAGATTCCTAAGGATGGCGTGCTGCCGTGGATCGACGAGGGGGGTGCCCTCCATGCCCTGAACCTCAGCGGTCTGGTTGACCGCCGAGTTGCCGGAGGCACAGAGGCACTTCGCCGGGCGACACGGCTCTGGGCCTCCCCGAAGGGCGAATCCGTGGCACTTCTGGAGGCAACGCCGGGTGGGGGTGGCCGCCTGCGGTGGAGGCAGGGGCAGCAGGCTGAATCCACGACGCTGGTTGGGTCCTGGGCTCCGGAAAGCGTGGTGGCCTTCCTTGATGAAACCCATCTTCTGGCCTGTGGCCCCAATCCCTTTCCCGGCGAGAGCCTGGTCAGCAACGTCTGGTGGGCAGTCCTGTACGAGCGCGGCAAGGGGCAGCCCGTGGCACGGATGGGGGTGGATGGGCAGCTAATTGTGGGCCACAGCGGGGTGCTCTATCCAGGGGTCACTGCGGTGGCGCGGGTGGAAGGCGACCCACCTTCCTTGGCCCTCGGTTGCTCCGACGGAACGGTCCGGCTCCTTGGGGTCGAGCGGTCCAAGGCCGCCTCCCCGAGCGCCCAACGGGCCCTGCGGTTGGTGCAGCAGAGGGTGTTCCTCCAGCCACCGAGCCTCGACGAGGCCATCACCTGCCTCACGGCCGTCCAGGATGGGAGCAAGCTTCTGGCCGGAACCGAAAAGGGCACGCTCCTGACCTGGCTCACGGCCGGGGGGCAGCTCCTGAACGTCTCCATCGCCTACCCGACGGCAGTGATGTCGGTGTGGAGCCACGGTGACGACGACTTCTCCACCGATGCCACCGGCCATTTGAAGTTCTGGCGGGACCGGCCCTTCATCGATTCCAGAAGCCTTTATCAAGAGATCACGGACCTGGTGGTTTCGGAGGACAACCTGGTGGAGGTGTTGCCGGCCCATGGTGTGATCCACCGATTCCGGGCCACACCCTCGGGTCTTGTCCAGGCCCCGGGGGCTCGGCCGGACCTTGCCGCGTGGAAGGCACGGCGGGCCGAGGGGGAGCTGCGGAAAAGGGCCCTCCAGGAGGTCCAGACACAGTTCCCCCACCGCAAACTGGAGCACATCCTTCGGGCCAAGGATGGAAAACGGGCCCTTCTGACCTTTGAGGATGGTTGGGCTGAACTGTGGAAGCTCGACCGTTCCGGCAGGGCGGTTCGAAGCCTCTGGCGCACGGAGATCCTTGGTCCTCCGGGATTCGCGGTCAATGTCGCGCTGGCTCCCGATGAAAGCAGGGTCGCCATCGCCGGTTGGGCCACGGCTCAAACCAAGTGGGTGCGCATCCTACGCTTTGATTCGGGGGAGGAACTGTTCCGGTGCCGCGGCGATGGGGTCGACCAATTCGGGAGTCCCCATTTCGTGGGGTTCGCGAACGGAGGGCGCCACCTGGTGACGGGGCTCTACGGGACCGTCTTTCTCTGGTCCACGGATCTGCCGACCTTCCAGGAGTAGCAGGAGGGGAGACGGGGCATCTTGGCCCCCTGGCGCTGCCACGGTGCCCTTGGGGCCTGAATTTTCGATCGACGGGGTGGTGGGTGGTCCACATGGCCTGCCGGAGAAGCTGTTCCCCGTGACCGTGCGGAGTTCCCGCCCATCGTGCGTGTGCGCAAGTGACCGACCCAAAGACGGTGGAAATCGTTCAGGCGGGGGCTGAATTCGAGGGCAAGGCGAAAGCCGAAACCGCGTCCGCGGGGGTGGTCCCCAGCGGGTTCTGTGTGATCAGGTGGACGGGTCCCGGCGGCGAATCGCCAGGGACACCGCGGGCCCGTGGGTGTGGCTGTCCTCCATGAGGCCTCGGAGGGCCTCGAACACCGCCTGGAACTGTGTGTCGGTGCGGCGTTCCAGGTCGGCGATCCTGCGGGCGAGCTCCTGGTGGCCCTCGACCATCTGGCGAAGCTGGACAAAGGCGCGGACCACCTGGACGGATACCTGGACCGCCTGGGGGCTGTTGAGCACGAAGGCCGCGGCGATGGCGCCATGCTCGGTGAAGGCCAGGGGTAGGACGGTGGAGTGTTTGAGCCCTTTGAACCGGTCGCAAAATGCGACCAGTTCGGTGGTTTCAGTGGAGGACAGACGAAAGGCGAAATCATCCGGAAACCGATCCACGTTGCGCTTGACCTGCTCATTCAGTCGCTTGGTGGGGACCCCGTAGAGGGCCGCCAAGTCCACATCCAGGATCACCTTCCCCCCTCGGACCAGGAGGATGGCCTGGGTGATGCGTTCAGCGGGGAGGAGGATCTGGGGGATGGCCATGGCCTTGCCTTCGCAGGGAAGGGTCGCAGGATGCGACCGGATGGGGAGCCTGGGAGCTTCATCCAAAGGGTAGGCCATTCGCTTAATTTTCGCCATCGCCAAGCGCCACCCCCATGGCCCGAGGGCCCCCAGACCGCCCCCCGGACCTTGACCCCCAAAGGGTTCAGGCGGGTTGAAGGATCACCCCCTCCGCATCCTCCAGCTCCCCCAGCCTGCGCCCATAGCCACACTTCTCGATGAGCC
>CAZPUI010000118.1:0-11195 GCA_964589695.1 uncultured Solibacteraceae bacterium
GCGTGAGGCGAACAAAAGGCTGCCCTCACCGTCTACCGGCAGGGCCCGGGCGTCGTCGAAGCCCCCCCCGCTCCGCCCAAAACGAGCCACCTGGTCCAGGCCCACCACCCGGTACAAATCCTGGCCGTAGAGCCAGAGGCTCCCCTCCCGGTCCCGGAAGGCTCCTCGCAGGGATCCCAGCCGGAAGGCATCTTCCAGGGGCACGGCTTCGAGACCCCGTTCGGTGACCCACCAGGGACCATGGTCCGTGGGGATCCACAGGCGCCCCTTGGGATCCAGGACCAGGTTGCCCGGGCCTGGGGGCGGCAACTGGGACCAGCCTGGCTGATCCACCGCCCGCCCCTCGGCGGGGCAATGAACCAGGCGCTGGCGGGTGCGGATCCAGAGCCCCTTCCGCCCATCCCACTGGAGGGCCACCGGGGGGTCGCTCAACCACGTGCCCGCCCGCTCGAGGGGGGTCCAGGTGTTCGGACTCCGGTCTTCCAGGGTGTAGATGAGGCCATCGCTGGCGGCGACGCTCACACCGCCATGGCCTGGGCCAGGCACCAGGGCGTGAATCCCCCGCCGCGCGCCCTCCCCCACTTCCACGAAGCCACTGGACGCATCCCCTCGAAAGAGCCCTCCCCGGGTTCCCACCCACAGGGTCGAGCCCAGGCCCCGCACCAGGCCCACCACATGACGCCCTTCCAGCGTGGCCACCCCCTTCAGGGTCTGACCATCCCAGTGCCACAGTCCGGCCCGGGTGCCCACCCAGAGTCCGCCGCTGGGGGCACTGGCCAGGGCGGTGATGCCCTCCGGCAGCTCCCGGGCGCCCATGCGCAGGAGTCGGGTGCCCTCCAAACGGAACAGCCCCTCACTGGTGGCCAGCCAAATCCATCCCGCCTCGTCCTGGGTCATGCCCTGGAACTGGGGTGTGGCCATCACCTGGGCCGCACCATAGCTGCGAACCGCGATGCGCCCCGGTCCCTGGGCAAGGCCAAGGCCCGCGAAAAGGGCCGCCCAAAGGAGGCATCGGATCGGAAGCATGCCCATGGATAGCACAGTGGGGGGCAGGTGCACTACGATGCAACCATGAACTTCCGCGTGGCCCTCGCTGACGATGAACCCTTGGCCCGAAACCGGCTTGGTCGACTCCTGAAGGATGCCGGCTGCCGGGTCCTGGGGGAATTCGAGGACGGTCCAAGCCTGCTGGGATGGCTGCGCGGGAAACCCGAGCTGGATGTCCTGTTCCTGGACATCAGCATGCCGGGCCCCAGTGGCATGGAGATCAAGGTGGAGCTGGACCCTGCCGTCCCCGTGGTCTTCGTCACCGCCAATCCCGAGCACGCCGTCACGGCCTTCGAGCACCAGGCCCTGGACTACCTGGTGAAGCCCGTGACCCCGGAGCGCCTGGCCAAGACCCTGGCCCGCCTGGGGGCCCCCCAGGAGCGCAGCGCCCCGCCTCCCGCCACCCACCGCATTCCGGTGAAGGCCGGGGATGGCAAGCTGCTTCTGGACCTCAAGCGCACCACCCATTTCGAGGTCCTGGACCAGGTGGTCTGGGCCTGGGCCGGCGGCAAACGCTTCCGCACCGCCTGGACGAGCCTCAACGAGGTGGAAGAGGCCCTGCCCCAGGTGCAGTTCCTGCGCATCCAGCGCCACCAGATGATCCGCCCCGAATCCGTCCTGGGCATGCGCACCCACCCCACCGGCAAGCGCACCGTCACCCTGCCCGACCAGACCGAACTGGAAATCAGCCGCAGCGCCGCCCATGAGCTGCGGGAGCAGCTGGGGTTGTAGCCCAGCAAGCCGACCCCAGGGTCGGTGGGCACGGGAGGTCCAGGGAATCAAGGCAGGACTCCAGACTGTCGATGTGGCTGTCTGAGGTCATCCATGAATCCAGGCTGGACGATGAGGCTGTTCCTATGGTTCATGGTCGTGGGGGCGGCACTCTCGGCTCAGGTGTTGGGACTGCCCCCGACCACGCACCATGACACGACGCTCCACAAGGGCCACTTCCAGAACTGGGTGGCCATCCAGGATGCGCGCGGAGTTATGTATTTCGGCAACACCTGGGGCGTCATGACCTTCGATGGGAGCCGATGGAGCCTCATCCCTGTCCCCAACGGCACCATTCCGCGTGCGCTGGCCATGGGTCCCGACGGGGTGATCTATTTCGGGGCGAGTGGCGATCTCGGCTTCCTGGCCGCCGATTCCACGGGAAAGCTGAGCGCCCAGTCACTGCTGGACAAGGTCCCCAAGGAAAAGCGTGGTTTCAACAATATCTGGCAGGCGGTGAGTACACCCCAGGGCGTCTACATGTTCAGCCGCACAGGAATCCTGCGGATCCTCCGCGGAGAAGTGCATGTCGTGGAAGGAAGGCTGGGGAGCGGGCAGGCCTGCGTCATGAATGGAACGGTGTTTTACCCCGATATTGAGAAAGGACTGTGCGCCCTGCAAGGGGACAAACCCGTTGCACTCCCGGTGCCAGAGCGCTTCCTGAACCGCAAGAGGATGTGCCTGGCCATCTACGATGACCACCAACTCCTGCTGGGACGGGTGCAGGGTCCCTTCCTGCGCTACGACGTTTCAAGCTCGTGGGATCCCCAGGCCCGGCGCTACGATTTCACGCGTCCCATCCCCGAATCGGCCTGCACCGTCTTTCCGTGTGAACTCGAGACTTGGTGCCAGGAGGAGAACAACCTCCTGTACAAGCTGGTTCCCCTTCCGGACGGCAATTTCATGCTCTGCTCCCTGCGTGGAGGCGCAGCCATCCTCGATCACCAAGGGCGTGTCCTGGACCGCTTGAGCACGTCCGCAGGCCTCATGGACAACACCGTTGGAGATGCCTTCGTGGACCAAGCGGGCAATCTCTGGATCATGACCAATACCTTCATAAGCCATCTGGAATACACCTCCCCCCAGCGCATTCTCGGGGTAAAAAACGGAGTGGACAGTGCCGTCATCTCGCTGGGATGGCATGGGCAGGAGATGTACCTGGGCTCCTTCCAGAACCTGAAGCGACTGAGGCCCTTCGATCCCAGAAGGGATACCCATCCCGTGTTCATGGAAGTCAAAGATTCTCCCGGCGAGATCTGGGACTTCCGCCGGGTGGGAACCGACGCCCTGGTGGCCACGTCCCGTGGCATGGCCAGGGTCCAGGGGGATCGGGCCTTCAACCTCAGAACGCAGGTGGCCAGCGCCATTTGCCTGGGGCAATCCCTTCGATTCCCCAATCACGTATTCCTGGGGCAAATGGATGGCCTCGCGCTGTTTCAGAGGGACCCGCGCGAGGACATTGGATGGAAGCTGGTGAGCGACTTCAAGTCGAACAAGGACACCAAGATTAACTTCCGTCAATTGATCGGGGATGCCCGCGGAGATCTGTGGGCCACGACGGAAAGCAAGGGCATCTTCCGAGTGCGGGTGGGGGCGAGCCCCGAAGACATCGCGATCGAGAGCTTTGGCAAGGCAGATGGCTTGCCAGGGCTCGAAAACATGAATTTATTCATCAATCAGGATCGTTTGTATGTCACAACTCCCAAGGGAATCTATACGGCCAATCCACACGAGTCGAAGCCACGATTCCAGCCGGAAACAACCTTCGGAAAGGCCTACCTGGAACCCCCATCTCCGGTGCGATATCTCCATTTCCTAAAGCATGGTGCGGTCCTGATCAACGCGGAGAAGGGGGTGACCCTGGCCACACCCGTGCAGGGGGGCTTCAAACTGGATGCCAAACCCTTCCTGGGGGCCAAGATCCCCGATGAAATCATCGTCCCGGATCCAGTCCGGGGGTTTTGGCTTCCCACCAAGGTGTTGACGCACGTTGATCCATCAAAAGCCAAAAACTATGACCTGCCCTTCCATGCACTGATTCGCAAGGTACTGGCTTGTTCCAAACATCTGGTTTTCGACGGCAACCATTCCGCTGACGAGGGAGGTCGGGTTCTCACCTCCGTGCAAAGAGAAATCACCTCCCTGCCCTACGCCCAAAACGAGCTGCAGTTCGACTACGCTGCCACCTTTTATGAAAAGCCAGGCACCACGGAATTTCAGTACAAGCTCGTGGGATTCGACAAGGCCTGGAGCGACTGGTCACTGTCCTCCCACAAGGAATATACGAATCTTCCCGAGGGCAAATATAATTTTTCAGTCAAGGCTCGGAATATTTTTGGAACGGTGGGGAAAGAGGCAAACTATGTGTTTGTGATCCTCCCGCCCTGGTATCGAACCTGGTGGGCCTACCTGCTCGACACCGTGCTGTTCTCCTGCATGGGTTACGCCGTGCTTCGTTGGCGTTCCTGGAAACTGGAGCAGGAGAAGCGAGTCCTCGAACAGCGGGTGCAGGAACGCACTGAGCACCTTGAGAAGCTCAATGCAATCGTCAAATCGATCAATGAAAAATTCACCCTGGATGCGCTGCTGGACGCCATCCTCAAGGAAACCAGGGTGATTCATGGAGCCGAAAAAGCCTCGGCCCTGGTGCGCACCGGGGAGGTGTTCAGGTTCCGGGCCTGTCGTGGCTGGAACCTTGCGGACCTGGAGGGCTACGAACTGACCCTTCAGGAGGCGGAAGCCCGCTACAGCGTGGATGCCCTGGAAATCCACCGGGATATCTATGTCATTCAAGAATTCGCTGGCCGCGCCGGAACCGAGGTGTTCGGGGACAGGAATGTACCCAAGGCCATGCTGGTCATGCGCATTCGCGTGGAGGATCGCGTCGAAGGCTATTTCATCTTCGACAACCTGCAGGATGCCAATGCCTTCGACCGCCACGACATCGAGCTATTGACGAGTCTGAAGGAACATTTCGTGTCGGCCCTCATGAAGGCCAACGCCGTGGAAGCGCTCAACCTCGCCCGAGAGGAAGAACGTGCCGCCAAGGAGAAGGAAAAGACCGCGCGCGAAATGGAGATGCATGCCAGGGAGGCCGCGGAAAGAGCCACCCGATCCAAGAGTGAATTCCTGGCCAACATGAGCCATGAAATCCGCACACCCATGAATGCCATCCTTGGATTCTCGGATCTGGGGCTTCGACTGGAGGCCTCTCCCAAGCTTCGGGACTATCTCCGAAAGATTTCGAGGGCGGGGAAGTCCCTGCTGGGCATCATCAATGACATTCTGGACTTCTCCAAGATCGAAGCCGGCAAATTGCACATGGAGGCGATTCCCTTCCGTGTGACCGACCTGCTGTCCGATGTGACGGACCTTTTCGCACAGACCTGCGGTGAAAAGGGACTGGAACTGGTCCTCGACCATGGCCACGAAGTGCCTGAATACCTGGTGGGCGACCCCATGCGACTGAGCCAGGTCCTGATCAATCTGGTGAGCAACGCCGTGAAATTCACCTCTCAGGGTTTCGTGCTCATCAAGGTTGAAGGTGGGGCAAGGGTTCCGGGTGGCGTCGAAGTGCGCTTCTCGGTCAGGGACTCCGGAATCGGGCTTGCTCCCGAGCAGCAACAGAGGTTGTTCCAGCCCTTCTCCCAGGCAGACAGTTCCACCACCCGCAAATTTGGTGGCACGGGTTTGGGCCTCACGATCTCCCGGCGACTGGTGGAAATGATGGGAGGTCATATCACCCTGGAGAGTGAGCTGGGAAAAGGCACCACGTTCGCGTTCACCCTTCCGATGTGCATTCCGGAACGGGGCTCGCAGGCCCTGGAGGTGCCATTGGATATTCGCAATCTGCGAATTCTGGTGGTGGATGACCAGCCTGTGGCCCGCGAGGTGCTTCGAACGCAACTGCAGGCCATGGGATTCCATGTCTCCTGTGTGGGTTCTGGAACCGAGGCCCTGGAGGTCATCCAAACCCACCCCGTGGACCTGGTGATCACGGATTGGAAGATGCCGGGCATGGATGGCGTGGAGCTTGCCCAGCGCATCAAGTCAGACGCTCGCACGGCGCGCATTCCCACCACCATCATGGTGTCCGCACACGGACGGGAGGATGTGATGCTGAATGCCCAACGGGCGGGGGTGGAGGGCTTCCTCATCAAACCAGTGAATGCCTCGCTGCTCCTGGAGACCATCCTGGGATCCCTGGGCCGGGAATCCCTGAAACCCCGCCTCGAGGACCCCCCGGAACTCCCCATGGCCCCCGGCCTCAAGGGCATCCGCATTCTCCTGGCCGAAGACAATGCCATCAATCAAGAGATCGCGCTGGAACTGCTCACGGGCGCAGGACTGCAGGTGGATCTGGCCACCACGGGACTCGAGGCGGTGCGCATGGTGGATCTAGTTCACTACGATGCCGTGCTCATGGATGTGCAAATGCCCGAGTTGGACGGGTATTCAGCCACCGCCCGCATCCGTGAAAAGACCCTTCACCAGGAATTGCCGATCATTGCCATGACCGCACACGCCATGGCGGAATACCGCGAGGAATGCCTTGCGGCGGGAATGAATGACTTCATCGCCAAACCCATCGAACCGAGTCGGCTCTTTGCAACCTTGGAAAAGTGGGTCAAGGGACACCCAACCACCACCCCTGAGCCCGTCCCTTTGCAGGAATCATCTCCTGCCCCGGGGCCATTCGATATCCGCGCGGGTATCCGCCGTCTGGCAGGGCATGAGGATCGGTATTACAAGCTCCTGGGTGATTTTGCCCGCCAGGAGAAGGACACCTGGGATGGGGTTTGCAGGGCCGTGGAAAGCGGGGACTGGTCCCAGGTGGAACAACGCGTCCATTCCCTGAAAGGGGTGGCGGGTAACCTTGCGGCCATGCCTCTGTTCACCGCCGCTTCAAACGTGGAACGGCAGTTGAGGCAGGGGCAGGCCCTGGAAGCCTCGGTACTGGAAGCCTTCGGCCAGGCCCTTGAAGAGGCCCTGGTGGCCGCGGCGTCCCTGGCCTCGCTTCCAACCGAGGATTTCCAAGCCACGGGAAGCCACCTGCCCTTGATCGAAAACCCGCAGGCCCTGGCGCACCTGAAGGAAACCCATCAACGGCTGTCCCGACGGGATCCCACGGCCACCACCCACTTGTCGAAACTCATCAAACTGCTGCCGCCGGATCAATCCATGGGTTTATTGGCCGTGGAACGAGCGCTGGATGCCTACGACTTCAAGGGTGCAATCCGCATGCTCGAAGCCTGGATCAAGGTACAAGGCCTGGACGAACTGTAAGTCAATCAATCACGCGAAGCACTTCGGTACTTCGCGTGACGTTTTCATTCGAACAAATGCGGATCAACCTGATTCAGCAAGTCGAACCGTTGCCCCATCCCTTCCCCTACACCCAGAACCAAAGCCCCGGGGCGCCGGGGTACCAGGCGGAATTGGAGGTGTGGGCGTATTTGCAGGTCCAGGTCTTTCCGTTGTAGCTCACCTGGTCCCCGATCTTGTAGGCCACGCCCACCTTCCAGGGCTGGACCACAACGGTGGACACGATGACCTTCACGGGGGAGGAGGTGGGGGTGAGGCCCGGCACGTCCGTGGCCTTGGCGGTGAAGGGGTAGGTGGCCCCCCCCAACGCGGACACGGTCCAGGAGAAGGGTGCCGTGGTCTTGGCGCCCAGGGTGGCGCCATCCCGGAACAGCTCCACCTTGGCCAGTTTCCCTTCGGGGTCGCTGGCGCTGACGGTGACGGTGAAGGTGGCCGGAGCCTTGAAGGTACCGTTGTTGGCCGGGGCGGTGATGGAGACCACCGGTGGCTTGTTGGTGGTCGAAGTCACCGTGATGGGCACCAGGGGCGATGCCCCCGTCAACCCGGTGTTGTCCGTGGCCACGGCCTTCAGGCTGTACGAGCCCAGGGGTACGGCGTTCCAGGTGAAGGTGAAGGGGGCGGTGCTGCTCTCCCCCAGCAGGGTGGTGCCCTGGTAGAAGCTCACCTTCGTAACGGTGCCATCGCTGTCCGCGGCGTTCACCGTGATGGGGAGGTTCGCCCCGGCGACGACGGTGGCCCCGCTGGCGGGGGATGTGATGACCACGGTGGGGGCGAGGCCACCCGCCTGGGCGACCACGCGCACCGGCGCGGACACTGCGCTGCCGCCGGCGTTGTCCGTGGCCTTGGCGGTGTAGGTGTGGGTGCCCTGGGACACATTGGTGACCGTCCACTGGTGGGGCTGGGCCGGGGTTTCGCCCAGTCGGGTGGTCCCGTCGAAGTACTCCACCTTCACCACCTGGCCATCGGCATCCGTGGCGTTGGCCACCAGGGTGACCGCATCCCCCGGCTTGACCGTGGTGTTGTCCAGGGGCGAGGTGAGCCGCACCTGGGGCAGGATATTGGTGGATCCCCCGGCGAAGGCTTCGTTGAGGCGGTTCACCAGCGGTGACTTCACATCCGACCAGCGCTTGAGCTTGGTCCCGAAGGAGGTGGCGGTACCGCCGAACTGCAGATCGCCGTACACCGTCCAGACAATGGAACCCGCCAGGCCGTTCTGCTTGATGAAGGCGGCCTTGGAGGCCACGGAATCCGCATCGTCGTAGCTCAGGAAGAAGGTCCCCTTGGTGAGGTAGGGCACCTTGGCGCTGGCATCCACCCCCCGGGTCCAGCCGCTGGAGGCCCCCAGTCCCACCTGCCGGATGAACTCATAGTTGGGCGTGCCGTCGTACACATCCTTGGGCCAGTTGGTGTAGTCCGCGGCCGTCACGATGGGGCCATCGGGCTGCACCGTCTCGCTGCGTTTCAAGGTCTTGGCGCCCACCTTGGAGGGGGCTTCCACCACCACCCCCCGGCCATAGAAGGGCACCCCGAAGTTCGCCTTGGCCAGGGGCACCTGCAACTGCCGGAGGGCCGCCAGGAGACCTTCGTAGTTGAAGGTCGTGGCCTCGGAACTGGGGTAGTCCGCCTGGGGGCTGTTGTGGCCCGCCACACTGGACCAGCCGCCGTTGTAGTCGTAGGTCATGAAATTGAAGTAGTCCATGACCCCATTCAGGGCCGGCCAGTCAAAGCCCTGAAGCTTGGCTGGGTCCGCGCTGAGGGCGGCGGTGATGAGCTTGTTGGGCCCGATGGCGGCCCGGATCTCCCGCACCAGGGTCAGGAAGTTGCCGTAGTCGGCCGCGGTGCCCGTGAAGTTCATGCCGCTGTAGGGGCCGGGGTACTCCCAGTCGAGATCGATGCCATCGAAGCCCGTGTTGATGAGCTTTACGCAGTCCGCCACGAAGCGCTTGCGCTTGGCGGGATCGGCGGCCATCTCCGGGAAGTGCTTGCACATGCTCCAGCCCCCGATGGAGGCCATCACCTTCACGCCCTTCTGGTGGGCCAGCGCCAGCAGGCCCGGCGCCCCGGTCTCCTTGTGCAGGGGCAGGGGCAGGGAGCCCGAAAGCCCCCAGGTGGGCTGGGTCCAGGTGCTCCCCCCTTCCGTCACCTGGAAGCCCTGGGCCGTGGCCCGCTTCACCACATCGGCGTTGATGTAGTTCACCAGGTCCAGCTCGCCGAACAGGATGTGCAAGTCCCAGCTGGAGTATGGATCCTTGAAGAAGATATCCGCCGGGGGCTGGTTCACCCCCTGCTGGTAGATCTGCTTGCTGCGGTGGTCGCCACTGTGGAGGGAGCCATCCACCGCCACCCCGAAGAAGCTGAAGTTCAGGATGGTGTACTTGCTGTAGTCGATGTTCAGGTGGGTGAGGGCCCCCGGGGAGGGCAGGCCCGCAGTGGTGGTCTTCCAAGCGTCCCACTGGGTGATATACCCCACGATCTGCTTGGTGTGGTTGGCGGTGGTGGCGGTGCCACCGGTGTTGACCTGAGCCGCCAAGGTCAGGGACGCGAGCGCGAGGGAGGTGCCCAGGAGGAAGGAACGGGTGTGTCGCATGGTGAGGTCCTTTGGAAAGGTCGAAAGGGGTTCAGGCTTTGGGGCCGTTTCGGAATATCCGTGGGTTGTTCTTGTCATTCCGTGACGGCCCCTTAGGTCGCCCTGGCACCCCGAGGGAATGGGGTTTCGGGACAGCGGCTTAGTTCAGAGGCACGGGATTGCGGAGGTACCGCTGGAGGGCGGTCATCAGCCACCAGCCATCCGTGGGTTCGGCATCGGTCTTGGGCCGGGCCCGGGTGCTGTCCCCGATGCCATCGCCGAACATGATGTTGAAGACCCCGGCCTCCTTGGCGGCCTGGAAATGGGGGCCCCAGGTGAGGGTGTCCCCTGTGGCCTTGAGGGCAGGATCCAGGGCCTGGTTCTTGATGAAGTGGTTCCAGCGGTTGCCCGCCCCAGGCTTGAAGCTGTCCCCGAAGAAGAAGGTGGCGCAGCTGTCCTCGTAGCGGTTGGTGGTGTTGGTGAGGTCGGCAAAGGGCGCGCCGGCCGCATTGACCATCAGGCTGCTGTTGATGCGTCCCACGGGCAGCTGCCAGAGGGCCACGGGCAGCTGGGTCACATCCCGCAACTGTTTGACATATAGAAGGTAGTTATTCCAATGATCCGAGTTCCAGAACCAGGGACTGGGGGCAGGATTGGCCGCACTGCCGGGGGTCGCCCCCGCGGCGTCATAGCCGTACTTGTCGAAGCTGATGAAGTGGGCCTTGTAGGTGATGCCCGCCGCCTTGTAGTAGTCCGCCACCTTGCGGGCCTGCTGCTGGATGAAGGCCCGGCCGCTGTCCCAACCCGCGTCCGTGGCCTTGATGAGGCTGTTCACCCCCGTGGGGAGCAGGTCGGGGCTGCTCCACACATTGATCTGCCAGCCGAACCGGACCTGGGGGCAGTCCCGGGACAGCACATGGTTGATAGCCTTCACCAGGCCCTCCAGCGTCTCGGGGAACACGGGATCCCCGGGCAGGGACAGCCCCGCATTGCGCAGGGGTGCCATGACCTGGGCCGTGATCTGCGCGGGCTGCTTCCCGCTCATCTGCATCATGTAGCCGATGAAGTCCGGCTCCATCACGAGCATGATCAGGTCGTCCTTGGACTCCTGGTTGAACAGCGCCATGGTCCGCTTGAGCAGGTCGAAGTAGGCCTGCATGTAGGTGGCATCCTGGATGTGGGCCAGGTCCGTGAAGTAGCTCTCGCCCCCGTCGGGGATGTTGTACCAGACGAAGGTGGGCGTGATGCCGTAGCGCTGGCTGAAACGGATGTAGGTGCGCGCACGGTCGCCGGGGATCTCCGTCCAGTTCCACCAGCTGCTGCTGCCAATGGGCCCGCCGTTCAGGTAGATGTAGCGGTTGTCCACCCGGCGGTTCAGGTCTCCGGCCTGGAAGGTGCGGAACATCGTGAGGTCCTGCAGGGTGTCCTCGCTGCACACCCCGATGCTCACGTACTCCGGGAACCCGGGAAGGGCCCCTGCACTCTT
>CAZPUI010000119.1:0-11061 GCA_964589695.1 uncultured Solibacteraceae bacterium
AATACCGGAAACTCCCTCTGTTGCTTCCACATTGATCGTATTGTGCTGAATGACTGATTTTTCTTCCAACTGCTTAACTGAACGATCTACGGGCTTGATACTTACAGCTCTTTCAGCGACGGCTGGTTTCTCCGGAGTGGATTGGGCGGTCAGGGTTGTGGGGTCAAGCGTGAAACAAAACAGGAAACACAACCTGGAAAACTGGCGCAGGTACGTTGAGATCGGCACATTAGACTCCAAAAGTGCGCCCCAGGGTTAGGCGGTAATGGGGGAAGAAGTTAACCATTTTGGCATTGACTGTTTTTGCTCAAGGGCCAATTTTCTTAGGAGAATGATGTTGCGTTTATTTCATGGTTGATTGCCATTACAGCGGTTCTGTTCTTTGTGTCAAAGCTTTTCGACTTCTTGTCTCACCGCCCTTGCGGGGACATCTGGTGACTTCGGCGATAGCGCGATCAGGATCCCTGTAGTGTCCACCTATTTATTTGCATCTCAACGTTTCTCTGCCTGGGAGGTAGCCCACCGCCGGATGCCCGCCTCGGGACTCGGCAGGTCCAGGTCCAGGTAAAACTGGACCCGGTCCAGCATCTCTCCTGCCAGGAGCAGGGCGGCGATCAGGAGGGGGTGGGTCAGGAAGAGGGGCAGGGCGAGCCCGGGGCCCAGGCGCAGGAGGGCCAGCCAGGGCGCGGGTCGGCGGCGGAGGAAGAGCCAGGCCCGCAGCAGGGCCAGGGGCAGGGCCAGGAGGGGGTGCCGGGCCAGGGCCGCAGCCAGAAAGGCGCCGGTGAGCAGGAGGTGGAGGCCCTCGGGGTGCCACCAGGGGCGGTGCCGGGCGGCCTGGTACAGGCGATCCATGGCGTGGAGGAGTCCGAGCCCCAGCAGGGCGCAGAGGGTGGCCCCGGCGCGGTGCTCCGGCATGGCCCAGAGGTGCAGGGTCGTGAGCCCCAAGAAGAGGGGGAAGAGGAGGATCTCCCGGGAGAGCCAGGAGCTGCGCCAGCCGGAGTAGGCCCGCCAGGCCCGGCTGCGTCGGCCCAGGTGCAGGGTGCTGAGGCCCAGGAGGGCCGCGCCGGTGCCCAGGAACGCCAGGGGCGGGAGATGGAGGGAAGCCCCCAGGGCCCGGGCCCCCACCAGCCCCACCAGGAGGGCCGCGCCCCAGGTGAGCAGGAGCAGGGTCCATTCGTGGCGCAGGTCGATGGCGGGGGGCAGGGGGGCGTGCTCGGGGGCCCATTCCAGCGGGGCCAGTCCCTCCGGAGCCCCGTGCAGGGGGGCCACCCGCAGGAAGGGCTTGGGGCCTCCCTCGAAGAGGCCAGGGAAGGGTGCGTTCTGGGGAACCTCCCGGGTTTCCTCCATCCCCAGGGCCCCCGTGGGGCAGCAGGCCACGCAGGCGGGGCGCAGCCCTTCGCCCTGGCGCTGGGCGCAGAAGGTGCATTTCGTCATGGTGCCCTCGGCCTGCTCGAACCTGGGGGCGCCGAAGGGACAGACCCAGCTGCAGTAGGTGCAACCCATGCAGCGTTCCCGGTGCAGGGTCACGATGCCCGTGGCGGGGTCCTTGGTGTAGGCGGAGGCTGGGCAGCCCTGGAGGCAGGCGGGATCCTGGCAGTGGTTGCAGGCCATGGAGAGGTGGAAGGTGGGACGATCGGGATGGTGCTCCGGGTTCCCGTGCCGGACCCTTCGCCAGTCCAGGGAGGTGGGCAGGCTCTGGGCGTTCCCGCAGGCCATGCGGCAGGCCTCGCAGCCCACGCAGCGCCTGGGGTCGAAGATGAAACAGAGGGCTCCACGGGGTTCCGCGGGGGCACTGGCACCGGGGGTCGATCCTGAAAGACGTGGCCCTAGCATGGTGCCACCTCCACCAGGTTGTCGTGGAAGGCCGCCCCGTGGCCCATGTCCGTCTCCAGGGCGGGGCTCAGCAGGTTCACGGCCCCGCCATCCTGGAGCCACCAGCCGTTGGGGAGGGAGACACAGTCCGGCCGCAGGCTGCCATCCAGGGTGGCCCGCACCCGCAGCTCCCCGCGGTCGTTGAAGACCCGCACCCACTGGCCCTCCGCGATGCCCCGGGCCCTTGCGGCCGCCACCGGCAGGGTGAGCCGGGGTTCGGGATCCATCCTGCGCATGCTGGGGAGGTTGCCGAACTGGCTGTGGATGCGGTGCTTGGTGCAGGGGGTGAGCATCTGGAGCGGGTAGGGCCCCACCGCCGCGAGGCCCTCCCGGCGTTCCTGGAAGGTGGGCAGGGGATCCGCGCCCCAGCGGCTTCGGGCCTCCTCGCTCCAGAGCTCGATGCGGCCCGAGGGGGTGGGGAAGCGGAGGTCGGCGAAGGCCACCTCCTGGTGTCCCGGGGCCAGCACCGGGCCCTGGGACAGCGCCTCGAGGCTGAGGCCATGGGGCGCGAGCCGGCGCTCCAGCCAGGCCTGGGTGCTGGCGTGGCTGGCCTCGGGGAGGCCCTCGGCCCGCCAGGCCTCCAGGAACCCCAGGCGCTCCGCCAGCTCCCGGTAGAGCCAGCTCTCGGGTTTCACGTCCGGAGGCAGGGGCAGCAGGGCCTTCTTGAGCTGCAGGTAGCCGTGCCAGTAGGCGCCGATGACATCCGTCTCCTCGAAGAGGTGCTTGGCGGGCAGCACCAGGTCCGCTTCCCGGGCCGTGTCCGTCATGAATTCCTCGATCACCACCCGGAAGTCCAGGGCCCGGAAGGCCGCCAGGGTCTCGGGGGTGGCGGGGTTCTGGGGAAGGGGATTGCCCCGCTCCACCCAGGCCATGCGCAGGGTGGGGTCCTGCTGGGCCACCATGTCCCGTCCCAACCGAGCCGTGGCCACGCTGACGCGGGTGGGTCCCCCGGGCTCCGGGGGATAGTCCGCCAGGGGGGACCGGGCCCCGAAGATGGAGGTCTGGAGGTTGGCGTAGCTCCAGCCCGCCCCGGGACGGCCGATCTGGCCCCGGAGCACGGGAAGGGAGAGCATGGCCCGCAGGGTCTGGCCCCCGTTGGAGGCCCGCTGCAGGCCGTAGCCCGCCACCAGGGTCATGGGTGCCACCGTGCCCACGAGGTGTGCCAAGGCCTCGATGCGGTCGGTCCCAAGGCCTGTAAGGGTCGCGGTACGCGCGAGGCTCCAGGGCTCGAGGCTCGCGGCGAAGGCCTCGTAGCCCTTCACATGGGCCTCCAGGAAGGCGTGATCCACCAGGCCTTCCCGTACCAGCCAGGCCGCCACCCCCAGGGCCAGGGCCCCATCACTGCCGGGCCTGGGTTGAAGGAACAGGTCGGCCTGTTCCGTGCTCTCCGTGCGTCGGGGATCGATGACCACGAGCTTCGCCCCCGCCTCCCGGG
Source organism: uncultured Solibacteraceae bacterium (assembly GCA_964589695.1). Classification (GTDB taxonomy): domain Bacteria; phylum Acidobacteriota; class Holophagae; order Holophagales; family Holophagaceae; genus CAZPUI01. Next base: position 3,308 of record CAZPUI010000119.1, read on the forward strand.
CCTGGGCCAGGAAGCCCATCTGGTGGATGTTCGTCTCCGCGGGATTCTTCCCCCAGAGCACCACCAGCTTGGCGTTGACCAGGTCCCAGGGGGCATTGTGCAGGTTCTCCCCCAGGGTGAGTCGGGTGGCCTCCAACCCCGCGGGCCAGCACAGGTCCCCGTAGGTGGTGGTGCAGCCCCCGTAGAGCCGCCAAAAATGGGAGGCCAGACCATTGAGGAGCCCCTTGGTGCCGCTGCCCGCGTAATGGAAGACCGATCGGGGCTCGGCGCGGTACTGCTGCAAGCGTGCCACCAGAAGGTCCAGGGCCTCTTCCCAGGACACGGGTTCGAAATGACCGTTCCGCTTCAGGTGGGGACGCAGGATCCGCTCCGGCGAGGCGCAGCGCTCCACGTAGCTCAGCCCCTTGATGCAGACCCCCGCCCCCGTGGCCCGGTTGGCGGGGTCCGGCTCCACCGCCCGGATGCGACCCCCCTCCACCTCCACCCGCAGGGCGCAGGTGCTGTAGCAGTTTCTTGGACACGCCGCCGTATGCCAGACCATGGCCACCACGCTAATCCACCTGGGGGGCCACTGCATTCGAATTCATGGCGGTGGGGGGCGGATTGGTTGGCCAGTTTCCGAACAAATTCCTGAATTTCATCGATGTTTGAGAATTAATTTGAAATAATTGGAAATTCTCAATGCAATTCAGTAAGAAACGTGACTGACGTGAATGAAGCTCCGCCGGGGAGATGGCGGTACTTATTGCCGGTGAGCGTCCTGGCGGCTCCAGCAATGATCCTCAGCTCAAGTCCTCCGGGTATGGTCATGGGCTGAAGGCATCGGAAAAACCTCAAGGGGTCGGTTGTGATCAGAAAGGGTTGATTTAGCGGATAGGCTATAATTCAGCGATCGTCGAGGGTTGCCTGGTTAATCTTCAACGCATTACCAATCAGTAAGTCGCTTCAACCCCAATCTCCACAGAGGCTTTCGAACCTCCGGTGGCTTCGGAGATGTCCCCCCATCCTCGGATCGATTCCACCGCTATTCCTGGAGGGCATGATGGACCTGGCTCACTTCCGTCCCCTTTCCTTCATTCTTTGCCTAATGATCGGCTGCGAGGGGGGGGTGGGCCTTAGAGCCCAGGAACTCGCAGGGAAGGCCTCCCGGGGGGGCTCCCAATCGTCAAGGGCATTGCCCAAGGGTGGTGGATCGGCCTTTCAGTCCTTGAACGATGGCATCGGTCGGGAGGTGCGTGGCCGCGGATTGGGCCAGCCCTTCGGACCGGAGGTGCCCCTTCCACGGTCGAGCCAGGCCCCAGCGCCTAGGGTTCAGCGGAACGATTTCAATGGGGATGGAAAATCGGATCTGCTCTGGCGTCAGCAAGGCAGCGGCATGGTTTACGTCATGCCTATGCTGGGTAAGGTGCCCCAGCCCGGGGCGGTGGCCTGGACCGAGTCCAACCCGGACTGGCTGATTGTGGGGAGTGGGGACCTTGATGGTGATCGCAAGGGTGATCTTGTGTGGTGGCAACGCACCACAGGAATGCTCTACGGGATGTTGATGGACGGGACGTCCGTCAAGGGGGGGGGCGTGGTCCATGTGGAGCCGGACACGGCCTGGCAGCCCCAAGCCGTGGCGGATTTTGATGGCAACGGCCACTCGGACCTGCTCTGGCGGAATACCAGCACCGGAATGGTCTACATCATGCCGTTGCTCGGGACCCAACAGCAGCCGGGGGCAGTGGTTTGGACCGAAACAGACCCTGCTTGGGGAATCCAGGGCACGGGCGATTTCGATGGAGATGGCCGCGCGGACCTGCTGTGGCGCAACTCCAGTTCGGGGATGTTGTATCTCATGATGATGAACGGCCCCCAGATCCGAGCGGGCGAAGTGCTCTACACCGAAGCCGACACCGCCTGGGTGCCCGTGGCCGTACTCGACTTCACCGGGGACGGGACCAGCGACCTGCTGTGGCGACAGGCAACGGGCGGCCAGGTCTATGCCATGCCCATCCAAGGGGCCTCCGTTCAGAGCGGTGCCGTCCTCTGGACGGAGACAGATCAGAACTGGTTGATCATGGGTGCCGGAGACTACGACGGCGATGGGTGTGACGACTTGGTGTGGTGGAACCGCACTTCGGGCGTGGTCTACCAGATGCTGTTGAACGGTGCTGCGATCAAGGATGCGGGGGTGGTCTGGACCGAGCCGGACACAACCTGGCTTCTACAGGGGGGGGAAACGCGTGCCCAGGGCAACCTGCCCCCCAGGAATGTCCTGATCCTGGGACCTTCTTCGGTGGTGAACTTCCATACCGCGACCTACCAGCTGAGTGCTTCCGATCCTGAGGGTGGTGCGGTGACCTTCTCGAAAAAGACGGAGGCTGACCCCTTCGCCCTCGCGGGCAACCTCCTAACGTTCACACCGACGACCATTGGGAACCAGGCGCTGACCATCCTTGCCAAGGACATTGTCGGTAATGTCACCGAGCAGAGCCTTGCGGTGCTCGTGGTCCCCAATACCGCTCCCACCCTTGCCGTACCGTCGCTCATCGACATCGGTGCCCTAGAGACCAGCGACTACACCCTGGGTGATGCTCGAGATGCCGACAACGACCCCGTGGCTTACAGCAGCCCCGACAATCCAACCTTTGTCACGATCAGTGGCAACCAGATGAAGGTTGCACCGGCCACCTTCCATGCTGGCCATGACTTCACCTTCAAGGTCGTGGCCACGGATGGCTTTGTGATCAGTGAGCGGAGCGTCACGGTCAAGGTCGGGGCACTGCCCGATGGCACCATCACGACCTACCCCACTTCCGACACGCAGGTCCTTCGGGGGAGTCAATATCTCTGGGTGTTTTCTGCCACGTCCCCCATTTCCAGTGATAATCAATTAGAGAAGGTCTGGTCGCTGAATGATGGCGCGGGCGGGGCTGCTCCTGAAGGCGCTAGTATCGATCCGCAGGGGGTCTTCACGTGGGATGTCCCCACCACGGCGGCACTCGCTCCCACCGCATTCCTCGTGACCTGTGAATTTCGGTCGGGTGTGAAGGCAAGAGTGCTCTTTCGCTTGACACCCAAAGTGAACAGCGCCCCTACGTTCTCGGTGGCATCTTTGGATGGAGCAGGTGCCATCAGGACCACCGTAGGGAATTGGTCCCCCTATGCTGCTGAAGCCAGCTTGGTGCTTGCGGGGAATTCCCCAGGATCATTACCCATCGAGTCGGTCATCAGCCTCGCAGGTACCACCCCTGGTGATGTGGACATGCAAAGCGCGGATCGGATCAGGTTTGAAATTACCAGGGTCACCATTCCCCTTGTGCCCGAAGTGGATGTCACCTATACAGATTCGCCACTATTCCGGCTTACCCCCTGGAGCTTCGATCCTGCCACCGGAACCTTTAGGAATGATGGGATTCTCACCTTCAGTGCTCCCAAAGTGGGCGAACTTCGGTACGGGCCCTCCAACACCCCCTTGACGAATGAAGGCTTGCGGGTTGAAATCACCGCGCGGGATCTGGCCGGGAATACGGCCAAGTTGCGAGTGAACCTTGCCACCCGCTCCAATACGGCGCCGATTTTGGACAACTACGGGCCAGCGCCTTGGGTTGCAACCTCGGGCGATGATCTTTCTTTTGTCGATGTTCAGGCAAGCGAGGGAACCGAGAGCATCTGGACCTTGAAAAAGGCTTCGCTCTATCGGGTGGGTGCACCGATGGCGTTTTCTGACCCAGAAGGTGACCTCATTTCTATGGCGGGTCTTGATCTAGCCAGTGTGAATGCAGGGTTTACATTATCTGCTTCCTCCATTTCCTATGGTCCATGGAGGATCAAACGAGTTCCGACCACAGACCAGTCCCGCAGTACCTTCGAGTTCACGGTCCACGCCCTTGATCGGTACGGATTTGCCGCCACGCCTGTGACCTTCAGAGGGACCGTGTCGGGCCGTGTGTTCGGCATGCAAACCAAGAGTCTGGTGCTGGACAAAGGGACCACGACCATTCCCAGTAACTTCTCTATGTCTGGATCATCCAGTTATGGTATTACGGTGGATCCTTTCTTCTCCAGCCCTGGCAGCCCCAACTTCAAGAAGTACGGTTCTGAACTCCCGGATTTCTGGCCTTACTGGGGCGATTCTGCCGGTCATTTTACGTTCAATTCGGTACCCTCAGGCCATTACCTGCTTTGGAGTGCGCTTGGCACATATCCCCCCAATGCCAACGCGAATGTTCTACCTCTCAATACCTATATTTACACCGATGCCAGCACGGTCGATCTGAGTGCCTGTTTTGCGGGTCGGGTGACCCAGGTGGATGAGCCCAAACTCTTTTCAGCTGTGACTGCAGCCAAAGGTTGGGCGGCGGGATCGCGCGATCCCATACCCATTTTTAGGCCTACACGATTTGTAAATTGGATGAGTCGGATTAATGGCGGAAATATGAACTCCCTTAAGGATGCCGTGCAGATGGTCTCAGACAACCTCGGTGCCAAAGCTTTTTTTGGCGTGAGTACGAGCACCAGTGCGATGTATCCAGGTGCACTACCCTTCAGTAACACGGTCGAGGCGATCCACACCAACAACGGTTCTGACTTATATCTCACACTTGATATTAACACCGCTTTTGCCTACGGTCCTGAAAAGTCCCGTGGCGACAAGGTTCGCATGGTTTCCATGATCGATACTCCAAAGGATGCCCTGACGACCGGTGCTGCAGGCTGCTATGTCGATATCTGGACTATAAAAATGGTTGGATTTTCGAACTTTGAAATCGATATTATGGATGGTATTGAAGCATCCCAGTTTTGGAACTTTACATATGTTCTCGATGATCTTTTTGTAAATGCAAATTTTATCAGATCTTCCTTTAATGCCCACGCGAAAGCCATGGGCTCCTCAGCGGCCGCCACCTATACCGGGGAGAACTTCCAGGTTTTGAACTACCCTCACGGCGTTGCACTCGGCAACATCGAGAAGGGACCTCCAACCCTGCTTCAGTTCCAGGATCTCTATGGTGTGAGTGCTTGGTACATGGACGGGAAAAAGGACGTGGACTTTGGCTCCATTGCCTTCGGGAATCCTTTTGGTGGCACCCCCGTGCGGAGCTACACCTACAACACCCGTGTGTATAACTCGGACATCCTAAGCGGATGGGTGACGGCCTCCCTGGGCCTGATGACCACCGATTTGACCTCTCAGGTGGCGCCCTTGGTATCACCGGTGAGCAACTTGAAAATCAGCACCAGTGCGGGAACGACCCTCTTGAACACCCTCGAGAAGGCCAGCACCCTGATCGCCGGCTACGCCAACATCGTTGCGCCGGATGTGGCTCCCGTGCTCCCGATCACTGCGCAGGCCTACAATGGTGCCTCGGGTGCCACCGACCATGTCACGCTGACGTGGACCAATCCCGTGGAAGTCGGTTTTTCGGGAGTCATCATCGAACTCTACGATTTGGGTATCGCGGGATGGTCTGTTCCTTTGCCCGGGCAACCGAGCCGGACGATTTATACCAAGGCAACCGCCTTCCCGATCCCGACGGCTTGGCTCAATGCGGGCAACATGTATTTGATCAAGGTCCGATCGGTGGCCATGCCCGGAGTTGATTTCAGTAAAAACCCGATGGCCAAAACCTTCCCTTACGCATGGGCTGAAGTTGTGTCCGTGCCCATTCGTTTCTAAAAAAGGCCCCTGAGTTGGAAAGCCGGGATCGAATGGCTCCGGCTTTTCTTATGGCGTGTGTGGTTTTCAGGACCGAGGTTCATACGCGCTATATTGACGGAGCCAGTGGTGGTGGGGCTTTGCTGGCAAAATCTGATTTAACGCGTTGGCATGTAAAATGCTCTGTTTTTGCGTATTGACAGCACTTTACGCTGCCTCATGTTGGTTCAGGTTCATCACGGCCATCCCCAACCGGAACTCTCCGCCCGCGATTCTCTTGCGGGAGGGCTATCGCGAGGGTGGGAAGGTCAAGACCCGCACGTTGGCGAACCTGAGCCACCTGCCACCGGCGAAAATCGAGGCGCTGAAGGCAGCCCTGAAGGGTGAGGCGGTTGTGGCGGACCCAATTCCGGAGTCGTCGCTGCCGCACGGGCACGTGCTGGCGGTGACGGGCATGATCCAGAAGCTGGGGCTGGATCGGCTTCTGCATGGCCGTAGGCATCGCATGCGGGAACTGTCCCTGGCGCTGGTCGCGGGTCGCGTGATCGAGCCTTCCAGCAAGTTGGCCCTGGCCCAGGGGCTGGCTTTGGGGGCGGAGCACCACTCGCTGGGCGAGGTCCTCGGCCTGGGGGAGCTGGGGAAGGCGATTGACCCCGATAATCCTGAGGGTTCCCAGGAGAAGCGCGCGGCGGGTGAGTTCTATGCCGCCATGGACTGGCTGCTGGCGCGGCAGGAGAAGGTCGAGCATGCCCTGGCCAAGCGCCATCTCTCCAAAGGCTGCTCGGTGCTCTACGACCTCTCCTCGTCCTATTTCGAAGGGAGCTGCTGCCCGCTGGCGAAGCACGGCTACAGCCCTGACAAGCGAGGGGACCGTCCCCAGGTCAACTACGGCCTGCTGTGCAGCGAGGAGGGCATCCCGGTCGCCATCGAGGTTGTGGGGGGGAATGTTGGCGATCCGACCATTGGCGGAGCCAATAGGGCCGCGCACGAAGTGCGGCGGGGCCGAAGGCCCGAGGGCGATGCCCGAGCCAAGACGATCCCGGCCCAGGTGGCCAAATTGAAGGAGCGGTTCGGCCTGGAGCGTGTGGTGGTGATCGGGGATCGCGGGATGGTGACCCAGGCCCGCATCAGAACCGACATCTCGGATGCGGGCTACGACTGGATTTCCGCCCTGCGGCACGTCAGCATCCAGCCGCTGATCCAGGCCAAGTTCATCAGCCCCAGCCTGTTCGACGAGCGAGGCATCGCCGAGATCACCCATCCCGACTACCCCGGCGAACGGCTGATTGCCTGCTACAACCCATTTGGTGCTGCGGATTCGGCGCGGACGCGGGAGGAGCTGCTGGCCCTGACCGAGAAGGAACTCCAGGAGGTGGCCACCGCTTGCACGCGGGAGCGAAGCCCACCTCATGGGGCGGGGGAAATAGGAACCAAGGCCGGTGTTGCACTGGCCAAGTTCCGCATGGGCAAGTATTTCAAGCTCCAGATCGGCGAGAACAGCCTCAGCTTCGAACGCAGGACTGAGAACCTCGCAAAGAGCGCGGCGATGGATGGCATCGATGTCATCCGCACCTCCGTGCCCAAAGAAGTCCTGGCCGACGAGAAGGCCGTGCTGGCCTACAAGGGGCTCGCCAAGGTCGAGGGGGCATTCCGCACGATGAAGGGGGTGGATCTCCAGGTCCGTCCGATCTACCACCGATTGGAAAGCCGCGTGAAGGCCCACATGTTCATCTGCATGTTGGCCTACTACGTCGAGTGGCACCTGCGGAGCGCATGGGCTGAACTGCTCTACACCGACGAGTCGGGCTCCATCCGAAAGGCGCCCGTGGCGCCGGCCGAACCCAGCTCTGTCGCCCGCCATGAGAAGCAGCGGGCTCACAGTACCTCCGGGCACCCCCTCCAAAGCTTCCGCGGTCTCATGGGGAGCCTTGCGACGCTCAGCCGCATCCGGATCCGCCTCGGCGAGAACGGTCCGTTGTTCAACCGCACCACCCGGCCAACCGCACTTCAGGCCCGAGCCTTCCAGCTCATCGGCGTCGAGGTGGTGTAGGCAGTAGCTGTAATCCAGGTTCCGCGGAAAGCCGCACAGCTACTAAGTTCTCTCGGGTTGGTC